>LBTS01000022.1 GCA_000992165.1 Candidatus Moranbacteria bacterium GW2011_GWC2_37_8
AGTTACCAGTTACTATTTTTTCGGTTTTCTTCCAGCCTTAGTTCGGTCTCCTTCTTTCAAATATTGTTTTCGAAGACGAACTGACTCAGGCGTAACTTCAAGATATTCATCGTCATTGATAACTTCCAAACCTCTTTCGATTGAAATGGTATATGGAGGAACAAGATGAATAGCATCGTCAGTTCCTGAAGAACGCATATTAGTAAGTTGTTTTCCTTTCAACGGATTCACTGTCATTTCTTCACCCTTAGTAACATTACCAATAACTTGACCTTCATAAACTTCCGTTGCAGCAGCAATGTATAGCACTCCACGTTCTTGAAGGTTTGCCAAAGAAAATCCAAGAGCTTTTCCAGTTCCGTTTGAAATCATGGATCCAACAGAACGTCTTTTGATTTCTCCAACGTATGGTTTGAATCCAATCACACGTGAAGAGAAAATTCCTTCTCCCTTAGTATCAACCACGAATTGTCCGCGGAATCCCAAAATTCCACGAGTTGGAACTTCAAATAAAAGTCGTGTCTGGCTGCCATGCACATGCATGTCAGTCATAAGTCCTTTGCGCTTTCCCATACTTTCAATCACTGAGCCAGCAAGTTCACTAGGAACATCAACTGTTGCTTCTTCAAATGGTTCAGATTTCACACCGTCAATTTCTTTGATAATTACGTGTGGTTGCGATACTTGCATTTCAAAACCCTCACGACGCATATTTTCCAAAAGCACGGCGATGTGAAGCTCTCCTCGTCCATAAACTGTGAAATATTCTGAAGTTGAAAAATCAACATTAAGTCCAACATTAACTTCCAACTCTTTTTCCAATCTTTCTTTAATTTGTTTTGAAGTCACAAACTTTCCTTCCCGTCCGCAAAATGGAGAATCATTAACCATGAATTGCAATGATATGGTCGGTTCGTCAATCGTGATTGCTGGCAAAGCTTCTTGAGCTTCGTTTTCGCAAATAGTTTCTCCGATATCAATCTTTGGAAAACCGGCAACCATCACAATATCTCCAGCATACGCTTCTTGAACTTCTTCGCGAACAGTTCCTTTGAATGTATAAAGCTTAGTAACACGAGATTTTTCAGATGTTCCATCAGTCTTTTTCAACAAATATGTTCCGCCCATCTTTATAGTTCCTTCATGAATTCGTCCAACAGCTAAGCGACCTAGAAAGTTGTCATATCCGAGATTAAAAGGTTGCATGCGAAGTTCAGCTGAAGCATCAGCCTTGGCAGGTTTAACTTTTAGCAAAATCATATCTAGAAGTGGTTCGAGATTTGAAGACTCATCAGTCAAATGTTCTTTTGCAATTCCTTCGCGTCCGATCGCATACATAGTTGTGAAGTCGAGTTGTTCATCAGTTGCTCCCAAGTCCATGAAAAGCTCGTACACTTGCTCTTGAACCAAATCAGGATCAGCAGCGGGCTTATCAATCTTATTGATCACCACGATCGGTTTAAGACCAAGTTCCAAAGATTTTTTCAAAACAAATCTTGTTTGTGGCATCGGACCTTCTTGTGCATCCACAATCAAAAGCACGCTGTCGATTGAGCGAAGCACGCGTTCCACTTCTGAGCCGAAGTCTGCATGACCTGGCGTGTCAACGATGTTGATTTTAGTGTCTCGATAAAAGATAGAAGTGTTTTTTGCATAAATCGTAATACCACGCTCTTGTTCAAGCGCGTTATTATCCATACTTACTCCTTCTTCCACCATTCCAGTCTGGCGCATGATTGCGTCAGTCAAAGTTGTTTTGCCATGATCCACATGGGCGATGATTGCGATGTTTCTGATTTCCATAATATTAAGTTTAAAGTCTATAAAGCCCGTAAAGTCTATAAAGCAATTTTAAAAGCTTGATGGACTTTATGGACTTTCGACTTTTGGCTAAAAATAAAAAGACTGCCCTTTTGGCAGCTCGGCTTGACACTACTAAGCTACATCAAAATATAGCAATAAATAAGAACATTGTCAAGAAAAAAGGTCACTCCTTATTATTTAGAGTGACCCATTCAAATAATGAACAAAGTTTGTTTCAACCCTTGCTAATTAAAGTGGATAGCGTTTTGTTGTCCAGCTTCCTTCCTCATCAACTTCAAGCACCTTAAAGGCCTTGCCTATGCCAAATGATCCCCAGGGAGCATCTGCAAGTATCATGGGAACTTTCAGACAAAGTCGCGTATATGGAGGATATGTTAATATAGTTATCCACCGAAACAACCAGCTATGATTGTGGCCATGAATAATAGCATTGATCTTGGACCGGTTTTGAATAATCAAATTACGCATTTCCCTGGGAAGTGCAGTCGCGTCATGCATCACAAGAAATACCCCAGTCTGCGTTCTTAGTATATCCTTGAGGAATTCTTCTTGCTGCAACTTAAGTCGTTGAAGTGAGTCAGCACTATTATCATTAACATTCTTTATGAGATTAGTGCTGATGGTGACAAAAGTTGCTGATCCTATTTTCTTTGCTTGGAAAAGTGGACCTATATGCTTTTCAACCATATTGATACTCTCCTCTGACATACCGCCCATTTCAGAACCGATTGCAAAACCTACACGCGCTTTCACCATGTAACGATATCCGGCGTCATGTCCTCCGATAGCCCACAGTAGCACCAATTGAAAATACTTACCTAGATAATAGATGAAGTATTCCCATTGTTCAATACATTCAGGAGTGATCATCCCACTCTCGTTAGTGCCGATTGTGTAGTTTCCTGCACCGATTATGGCATCGAAGGGACCCTTTCTGCTCGCCACCTCAAGCATTGCTTGATATGTTTCTTGCGAGCGACGATCGAACCAAGCAAGCAAACGCTTTTGATTCCAATCACGCCTCAAGAGACGGCCTAATTTTTCAATGAACGGTAGTTGAGGCGGAAACCAGCGTTCCTGTTCAGGACGACTCATCGTTGAAAGAAGAACGTCCGCTATCAGTAAGAATCTATATGTTTTCATCCTTGCCTCCCTTTCTCTTTATTTTTTCTGCAATAAGAGACTATAGATTAAATTCTCCTTGATGTCAACACTAATCCCCTTATTTTATACCAATTCTAAAAAATATTCTTCCTGCAAAAGCTCTGGGTACTTTTCCAGAAAAATTCCCCACAGATAATTTTGACTTTGATAGACCTCGATTACCTGGCGCTTTATTTTTAATTCTTCCAGGGAAAGCTCTATTTTTTCAGAAATATCATTTTCGGAAATTCCCAAAAGTGGCAACTTATATTTTCTTGCAATCTCTTTTGAAAAAGTGATATAGCGAAGACGCGGAGCCCTTCCTTCCATATCCTTTATTGCTTCCGTTACATATCTGGAAAGTGCCACATGATCCGGATGACCAGTGACCCCATTTGGATGCAATGTATAAACGACATCCGGCTGGAGTTTTTCAAGATTTGCCTTGATTTTTTGATTGATCATTTTCTTGTCCCATCCAAAACGCATATCAGAAATCTCTAAAAATATAACCTTCTCCATTCCAAATATACCGGCAACATTTTCCGCTTCTTGCTTTCTGATTTTCGCCAATTTCATATTTTTCCTGCGAAAAATTCCCAACCAATAAACCGCAACTTTCTGCAAAACCAACAGCGCCGGAAATTTTCCAATAAGTGAAAACAAATAATAAAAAATTTTGGAAGATCTTCGCTGTGAATTGCCTCCTCTTCCCCCTAAACTGGCGCATATCCAAATCACCTCATCGCCACTTTTAATGTGCCTTAAAATAGTTCCTCCGGCAAAAATGGTCTCATCATCAGGATGGGGGAAAACGCATAATATTTTCATATTATTAATTCTTTACTATTTCACTATAAACTTTCAGGAAAACACCACTTCCCCATGCAAAAGGTACGGCACTTTCCCAGTGTCTTGTTTTATACGGCGCACCCTCATTAAAATATGTTTCGTGCACTGCTTTATTTTTCAGAATGATTTCACAAATTTGAGCAAAATAATCATGAGCTACCTGAGTAAAACCATTTTTTTTCATCGCACCAATTGCAAACAAATCAATCCACATCCAACTGGTTCCATTTTGATAATCTTGCATTCCAAACAAGTAAGTGATCGGGTTTACCTTCCACCATGGATATTTTGGATCAACAGTCGGAAGAAGGAGTTTATCATTTTTAAGTAACTGCAATTTTCCCAATATTTTATGCATTTTATCGGAAGCTGCAATTTCAAAATAACAAGAAAGAACATTTCCTGCCACATCAAAATGCGTATGATTGGAGAGTTGATCGTCATACCAATTCCCATTCCAAAAGCGCTCGTTTATTCTTTTTCTGATGTTTTCATATTGTTTTTTAAAAAATTCTTCATCACTATTTTCGCCCATTATTTTTGCTAAAATACTTAGTCTTTTCAATGACTCAGCATAAACTACATTTGTGTATAAAACATTTCCATTCTTAAATACAACATCCATCCAATTAGAAAGCCCGTATTCTTGCACGAAACCATTTCGCAAGTGATTTTCATACCATATAACTGCCCTTTTTACTTGAGTATAATATCTTTTTCCAAATTCAAAATCTTTAGATTTTTCAATGTAATTTGAAAATGCAATCACAAGCAAAGCGTTGGCATCCATGCAGGAAAATGGCGGGAGAATCCCGAAATACGAAGGGTGTGGTTTTTTTCTTGTGATACTTTTTCCAAAAATATATTTGACCGCATTATAATCAATGCAGATTTTACGAGGAATTTTTCCGTTTAACTTTTGATAAGATAAAAAATATTCAATGCAATTTTTGGCGATTTCCCAGTCGCCTATTTCAAGCACGCCTAAAATCGCATAGAATGTATCACGCGCCCAAAAATCTGAAAAAAATTTTAGTGACGCCAATATTTTTCCTTCATCATAACATTTCCGCAAGTCTCTTACTGCAATATCATGCGCCTGGGAAAAGATTTTTTCAAAATTTTTATCCATAAGCCTTAATACTGACCGTGTAGCTTAAAAATTGCAAAAACCCGCTTTCACGGGTCTTCTTCAGGTAAAATGTTTAATATATCGTTATTCCACAAACTTCTCCGATTGCTTCTTCTTATACAAAGTAATTAAGACAAAAGAGATGATAGCAACAGCGAAGATGATCCAGCCAACCCAGCTGATATATTGTTTGATTTCCCTCCAAAGATATCCATAGAAATATCCCATAGACACCAAAAAGCCGCTCCAAACCACACCTCCCAAAAAAGAATATTTCACAAATTTTTTGAAATCCATTTTCACGATTCCCGCAGCAGCAAATGTTGCCCAGCAAAGTCCTGTTGTTGATTTCACGGCAAAAATTGTCTTTCCTCCATGCTTTTCAAAATATTTTTCCATCTTCAAAACTACTTTTTCAGTGATTCCCATGCGCTTTCCAAATCCATGCACAAATCCCATTCCCCACTTATATCCTGCTCCATAAAGCAAAACATCGCCCAGCATGTCACCCAGGATTGAAAGAGCAAGCACGACAAAAACATTAAATGCCCCCAGGCTAGCTAGCATTGCAGCAATAATAGTTGCAACCGGCCCTTCAATAATCATAAGCGGGAGCATGATCAAATAGCCATAGCTATGCAAAAAATCGAAAATGTATTGTCCTGATTGTTCCATCTGGTAGTAGAAATTTAAATGGGCTTTGCCCAAAAAATGCCTTATATAAAGAAAAATACTATTTACAACTAATGAAATCTCGGCGTGAAAAGCCTATCACAATTATCTTTTAATTTCCGCTACCGGATCCATATTTAACATTATATGCCATTTTGGGAATAATTCAACCGCTAGCTATTGATTTATTTTTTATTTATGTTAAACTGCTTCTTGTTACTGTTTTCATGGTTTTTAACCATGTATTTTGCAAAAATTTAAAAGTTGTCCTATGGCGCCATCGTCTAGTGGTTAGGACACCAGGTTTTCATCCTGGTAACAGGGGTCCGATTCCCCTTGGCGCGAGCTCTTTTTTCATGCTTAAGTGCGCCAAGGGGAATCGGACGGGTCGAAGTGAGCTAGAGAATTTTCAGCAGAAAATTGTCGCAGCGAACGCCGATAAATGCGACGAATAGGAGCATTTAGCGCGACCCTGGACAAGGAGATTGTGAGTGGCGACGAACAATCGACGCGCACTTTGGGCGCTTCAATTTGTCTAGCGCCATGGGAATCGGACCGGCAGGAGCGAGCATCGAGCGAAGGCGAGATTAACGAGCGTAGATGGATGCGACCATAGGAGCATTCGGCTCTGCCGCGGACAAGGAGTTTTCAGCAGAAAACGACGCGCGCTTGAGCACTACCAATTAGCGAAAGTTCGCGCGTGTTGGAACCCGCTTATTAGCGAGCTTACAGAGTGGGCAATCTTCGGAAGACAGGAACAAAAAGCGGAAAACGTGGCTTAAATCCATGCGAAAGATAGTTCTTTATTACTGCCATTGATGAATAGAACCATAGTCAAGAGTATTTTTTTCAGAATTTTTAAATAACGACAGGAAGTGAATATTATTTTCAAAATCATAGAGGGGGTGCCCCTTTCAAAACCAGATACTGCCTTTCAGCTAGTGGTAATAAAAAAAATTAAAAATTTTACTTTTTTTGATTACATATTAAATATATATTTTGTGTTATAATAAAAATGTTAGAAATCACTTAAAATAAAAAAACATGAGTGAAAAAATTCAGGTAATTTACAAACTCGATAAAATTAATCCTGAGGATGGCGTTGATATATTTGAAGTTGCTCCCATTCTGATGAGTTTTGGTGAATTGATTCGTTCAGCTAATGATGTTCTTGGTTATAATCAAAAAATAAATGTACGCGTAAAGCCGTTTAGAGAGGGATCTTGGATAAGTGAATTTATACTTGAGTCTTCCATTACTGGTGGAGTTCTTACTTATCTAAAGGGTGCAGATGGACAGAATTTATTAATCTTACTTCAGCTACTAGGAATCAATGTAAAAGATGGAGCAGTTGGATTGTTACAACTTATAAGGTTTACAAAGGGGAAAATACAAAATCATCATGAAAATAAAGAACTAGGCACATTTACATATACAAACGAAAAAGGTGAGAATATTGAAGTTTCAGCGCCAGTGCACGCATTAGCACATTCGCCTTTGGTGCAGATGAATTTTTACAATGTGGCCGCTTCTCCATTAGAGAAGTTTCCAACCGCGGGATCAGTAAGTTTTCAGGCAGTAGGATCAGAAAGTATTGAAACGGTTACTGAAGCAGACAAAGACTACTTTGAGGAATACTTAAAACAAGAATTGCTAACAGAAATTCAAACTACAGAAATGAATGGTGTTTATGTTAAGCCAAAAAGAGGCTCTTATTCTGGGGAACAACGACAATATTCATTCATTTTTGGAGAAAGTACACTTTACCCAACAGCTATTGAGGATGAAGATTTTTTGAAAAGATTATTATCTGGTGAAATTCGTCTTTTTCATGAAGACTTGCTTAAGGTGGATATAGAAATACGTCAAAGAAAAGATGCGAGCAATAAAATATTAAACCAATACGCAATTAAAAAAGTTGTTGAATATATTGAATATAAAAAACCAGACCAGGGCAGATTAATATAATTTTAAAAATATTTAGAAAAATAAAGGGCGGTAGTCATGCAGACTCCGCCTTGTTTGTATTTCTTTTTTACTGTAGTGAATTTTTATTGTCACGCAATCGGCAAAGGTTTTAGGATTAGAGATTTCTTCAATTTTTAAAGTGTTGTATTTCTATGTGGTGAAATTAAAATTCATGTAAAAATAAAAACATGCATTATAGGGGCATATTTTAGTTATACTGCTATATTTTTAATGTCAAAAAGAGATAAATTTGGGTGTTAATAGGTGGCATACTATGGAACGCATTATCCACGTTTTCAAAAATGGCATGCCTCCCTGCAGACAACATCTAAAATTCCAGAAAAATAGCACATTTGAATAGTGTTGATTTTTGATATAGGTTGCGGTATCATTAAAGTACAATATTGCCTAAACTCAAGTCTTTTGGCTTGGGCATGGCGTAATAAATACCTAGCTAATATTGACGGCCTCGTGGTCGGCACTTATTAGCTAGGTCAGTATCCGAAAGGGTGCTGGGCAGTCCGAAAGGATTGTCGCCGTTCCATGGGGCTTTTTGTGTCCAAAAATTATTCATTTTCAATAAAATAAGTATAATTTTATAGCTTTAATAAGAAATATGGAACAACAAAAAATCAAATGCCCCTTGTGCTCTGAGATGATCCAGCCAGATGCAAAGAAATGCAGATTTTGCGGAGAATGGATTGAAAAGAAGCAAGCACATGAGGAAGTAGCGCAACCAACTGGCACTGATAACTTCAAAGTTGAGCCAACGGATATTAGCATCATAAGGATATTAAAAGGCCTTGGCTGGTTTTTGCTTGTAGTTTTTGCATTATCATTGTGGTATATTTCCTTACCTATTTTAGCAATGTGGTATTTTTTCTATAAAACAGATTCTGGAAAAAAGTTACTGATAATCATAAAAAATAAAATTAAAGCAATAGGATATAGAAAAATCGCTGGTTGGGCATTATTGGGATTCATAGTTTTATTAGTTTTTTCAATGATTATCACTTATCCAGATAGAAAGCCTACTATAACCATTACTGAACCATCAAACAATCATTCAATACAATCAGACAAAATTCTTATAAAAGGAATTGTAAGCCCGAGTGGGTCAAATGTTTCATTGAAAGCGGGAGATACTAAAGATATAGAAATTATTGACGGAAAATTTTCATTTGAAGCATCCCTAGAAAAAGAAATAAAATGATATTACTTTTAGTGCATTTAATAAGCAAAATGTTGGAAAAACTTCAATAACAATAAAACGTATTTACACCGAAGAAGAAAAGTCTGAAATGGAAAAGAGAAAAGAAGAGGAAAGAATCGCAGTGGAGAAACAAAGACAGGAAAAAGAAGCTGCGAAAATAAAAGCAGAGGAAGAGAAGAAAATTAAAGAAGAGGCGGAGGCAAAACAAAGAGAAGCGGATGAAATAAAGAAAGCAAGGGAGGAAGAAGTAGCACTTGCCAATGAAGAAAAAGAATTTAAGGCTTCTTGCACAAGTATTTCTTATAATAAACTTGAAAAAGACCCTTATTCATACATAGGTGAACCCGTTTATTACAAGGGGCAGATAGATCAGGCAGGAAGCGAAATATTATCCGAGTGGTTCCGTGTCTCCGTGACTCCTTTGGGTTATGGTTATTATAAGGATACTATGTGGCTTGATTATGAGGGAGTAACTGATTTTGCTGCTGAAGATGTGGTTAGATTTTGGGGTGAATTTAGTGGACAACATTGCTATAAATCCCAAATTGGGGCTGAAATTTGCATACCGTCAGTAGATGTTAAATATATCAGTAAATAAATATATGAAAAATTGCGAATATTGTTCTGAGCAAATTCAAGATGATGCAAAAAAATGTAGATTCTGTGGCGAATGGCTAACTGATGAAAAAAGAGAGCATAATGTTTCTGCTTTTGATCGTGGAACGGTTGACGCTCGTGCTGTTGCAAAGGGAATCAAACAAAAAGAGTTGGAGGAAAATAATCTAAAAGTTGGAGGCGCTATTTTGCTAATAGCTGCTTGTTTTTTGGGATATTATACTAACTTTTGGGTCGGAGTAATCTTCTTTGTTGTTATTTTTGGAACAATTGTAACCAAATACAATAAAGAATGAGAAAAAAAATTATCGCATCATTTATCCTATTCTCATTCCTGTTTTTATTTTCGCCTTCCAGTGCTTTTGCAATATCAAACACCAAATCAGTTTTTGTGAAAGGATATTGTAAGAAAAATGGAAAATGTGTTAAAGGTTATTGGCGAACGATAAAAAATAGCAAGCAAAAAGATAATTACGCTTGCAAGGGCAATTATAATCCGCATACCAAGAAATACGGAAAAAAGAATTGCAAATAAATTTAGTAAATAATGCAGGCAATTAAAAGCCTGTTTTATTTTTTTGATTTTAGGAGGATAATGAACGTATGAAAGATAATGAAAAATACCAAAAATATGTTCAGCAAAAAATGGAACTACTTATACTAAACCCATTTTTTCAAGCTGAAGTAATAAAAGCAAGAAAGCAACTGCATATTCCAGTTGATGGGTTTGGTAATGAAAAAGAAAAACAAGCATGGCTGAAAAAAAGACTTTTAATCGCGGAAAGAAAAACGAAACAGCGCCAAGAGTATTTGCAGAGCAGAAAAATATCAATGTACGAATTCATGGACAAGGCAAATCAGGTTATTGTGCCAAAAGACGCAATAGTTAATGTTGTAAAAGAAATAGTAAGCAAGTTTGAATCATCAAAAATCATCAGACATGGGCTTGTTGCAACATACTTATTATTTAATAGAATTGAGGAGAATAATGAGTTGGGAAATATTAGATTCTTGAATGACTCTTTGGTTTTTAGTAAAGAGGTAGACACACAAGGAAAGGCGCATATTGTGGCTAAAAAATTTTCGTATATTGATATTGAAAAAATTAAGAGTCAAAATAAAGCTGAAGAAGGCAGCAAGAAAAGAAAAAGATTAAGTGAGAAATTTGAAATGAATAAGAAAATATACATAATGAATACTGAAAAAAATAGGCATAGGCGCATAGCTTCAATTATAAATAAAGAATTTGGCACATCCTTTTTTTATTATGACATACCCAAAATAGTGGCTCGGTTTAAGGAAAAAATCATGGACATATAAGGTTTTCTTATATGGAATATCGAGCTTTCATAAAAAAGACTATCGTATAAATACATTAAATGGTTTATGCGATTTTTTTTATGTTCTCAATTGAAAAGTGTCTAAAAATTGATCCAGCGCTTAAAGAAATCTCAACTGAAGAGATTCTTAATCTTTACGAGATGGCTCAGTTAGCGATTGAATACTATCGCAATAAGCAAGCGGGTTCCAAGTTTCCCTAATGGGTATTGCTGAGATTGTGTTTAAGCGTACTATTTAAGTATAAACGGAAATAAAATTTATGAAAAAGCAAAATAACAAGAGCGTTGCAACAGAGAAGACAGGTGTAATTTATTGCCGTGTTTCTTCAAAGGATCAAGTTGAAGGCACTAGCTTGGGTAGCCAAGAGAGGGCTTGTTTGGATTATGCTCAGCGCAATGGCATAAAAATTCTAAAGACATATATTGAGCTTGGAGAGTCGGCAAAAACAGCAAATCGAACAGAATTCAACAAAGCATTAACATTTTGTAATGATAAGAAGAACAACGTTACTTTTTTTATTGTCTACAAATTGGACAGGTTTGCACGTAATCAGGAAGATCATGTTATGATTCGCGCTTTGCTCAGAAAAGCAGGCACGGATTTGCGTTCTGTTACGGAAACCATAGATGAAACATCTGTTGGCAAAGCAATGGAGGGCATGATCTCAGTTTTTGCCGAGCTGGACAATAACATGCGCACAGAAAGAACAATGCAAGGTATGTTAGAACGCCTAAAACAGGGCGTCTGGGTTTGGCAAGCGCCCTTGGGATACTATCGACCTATTCCACATTCAAACATTGTTCCAGAGCCAAATAGAAGCGATTTGATACGACTCGCATTTGAAGAATACGCAAAAGGAACTTATACATATAAAAATATTGCTAAGTTTTCAGCTGAAAGAGGTCTAAGAACAAGGCAGGGCAAGAAGCCAACGCATCAGTTGATGCAAAAAATACTAACCAACCCAATCTATCATGGCAAGATTGATATTTGGGGTGGTCACAAAGGATCATTTGAACCTATTGTATCAGAGAGCTTATTTGCAAAATGTCAGCCTGATTATTTAACATCAGCTCATGCCTCTCCGCGCTCAGCTAATAATCCGCTTTTTCCACTTAGAAAGTTAGTAATTTGTGAAGAGTGTGGAAAACCTTTGACAGGTAGCACTTCAAGAAATAGGCATGGTACGAAATATCAATATTATCATCACCCCAATTCAACATGCAGTAAAACAAAATCGATTCAGCGAGTACCTTTTGAGGAGCTGTTTATGAATCATCTTGATTCAATAACCCCTGGAGCTAAGTATGAGAAAATATTTAAGGCTATCGTTAGGGATGAATGGCAAAAAAGCTATAAAAATATAGATGAAGCCAATGCGCAGATACACAGGGAAATAGTTTCCTTGGAGGCTGAACGTCAAAAGGTTTTCGATTTCCACAGAGCTGGAAAATATACAGATGATGAAATGCGCGAACAAAAAGATCTTATCAATGAGAGGATCAAGCAAAAACGTTCTCTAGTTCAGGAGAAGCATGAAGAAGAATATGAAATGGATGAAATGCTGGACTCCTGTTTTCAATATGTTCGAACCACAGCAAAATCATGGGAAGAGGCTGATTATCCCACGAAATTGCGATTGCAACGGATGATTTTTGCTGGAAGCGTAAAATTCGATGGTGAGAAGTTTGGAACCCCTGATTTGAGGCTTGTATATAAGATAAATCAGCAGTCTCCTGCTGATAAATCTTCTTTGGTAGCGCCAAGGGGAATCGGACCAGTGGCAGCGAAACAAGCTGGCTTTCAGCAGAAAGACAGCGCAGGAGAGCGCCGACAAATTCGAGCGAGCGAGGATTTGGCGCCACTACGGACAAAGAGTGAGTTCGTGTCGACTAACGAGCGACGCGCGCTTTTGGTGCTACGAGTTAAAAATGAGCTTTTCTTTGAGCCTTGTTTTTTGTTACCCTCAGAAAAGAGTTGGAACTTTTTACAATTTATAAATTTCAATTGACTTTAATATAGTTTTCCCATACTATTAAAAACCAATAATAGAACTTTAACAGCTTAATTCTCAAATTTATAAAGAGGGAGGTAGTATGGCTCAAGTAATCAGTAAAGGTATCTTTTCCGAGGAATTCGGATTTCCCGAAAAACCGCCTGCTGACCTGGAGGCAACTTGCCAACGCTGCTTCGCTGTAATAAAAACAGAGGAAACAGAGAAAAGATTCAGGGTTATCATTACGATAAAAAGAAATGCAAAAAATCCGCAGCTAATAATGGGCTGGAAAATTCGCTGCCCAGAGTGCCGCAACCAAGTTTTCTTTCCGTTTTTGTGCGAAACTACTTCAAGAAAAATTCTGCAATTAATGTACACCAAAATAAATCTCTAGGAGGGTGTTATGAAGAAAGTTCTTATCGTACATTTCGGAAGCTGGTTTTCCGAAAGCTACCAAGGAGAAATTGAGACGCTTACGGGACTTTTAGAAAGGGCAAGTGTTTCTGTTGAAAGACTTGAGCGCTTGCCAGTCAACCATGAAATTGCTGCTTGCGATGCCATTATTTTCATTTCCCTAAGCTTCAAAAAGGACGCAAAGAAAATCAAAGCAACAACCGACAGACTCGTTTTTGTCATTACGGGGCTGCCCGAGAGAGGTGACGACGAGTTTGGGGTGATACCTCTCGATAAAAACCGCGGCTACCGCATAAATGCTAGGATTATCAGCGGAAAATTGATCGAGGAACAAAAATTTCTCATCCGCACCGACCCTGACAGTGTGGCAAATAGGGATCAGATGGATTGGCGTCAAATGCCTGAAGACAGAATACAGAACTTCAAAGTCTTTCTTGAAGAAAAACCGGAGCTAAAAGCGATCCTAGCAAAAGGCGGGACTATCACGATCAACAGATTCAATGGCATAGTAACCGAAAACGTAAGGCATGCGTAATATACCAAAAGTCCTAAGTTCCGTTCAAAAAATCCTCACCAGCCCTCACACATCAAAAACTTGATGGGGGCTGTTTTTTATATTTTTACAAGTTTCAATTTCTCCCACATCCTCAACTCCCCATAATTAAATTCCAACTGTTGAGCAGGTAGTCTACGCGCAGCCTTGAACGCTACAATCGGCATCGGACGGTCAGCAGCGAGATATGAGCGAAGGTGAATAATCGAACGTCGATGGATGCGAGGAATACGACCTGCCTGCCCCGTCTACCGATAGGCAGGCGGTAGGCAGAGCAAGCAGAAGTCAGTTAGTATCACCAGCTTTTTATTAGCGCCCATTAATCAAATGAAATTCTATGTTGATAACTTTGTATTATTATATGCGTGGCGCAAGCGCGCGACTGCAAAAGCAGTCGGGCAAATGCGGAAGCGCAAGTTTGGAGAAAGCTAAAAACTCTTTCATGAGCAATTTCAAATCCAATTTCTGATGACTTATTTGTAAGCAATTCTGACAGATCCAATTCCCCGATTTCTTACCCATAAGCATTTCAGCCGAGCCGATTCTCTTTTTCCTATTCTAAGCATAGAAATATGTTTAGAATAGGAAAAGTGATAGGTAAAGTGAAGAATGTGAAGGGTAAGGAAAAGAGGAAAAGGTGAAGTTAGAAAAGTGAAGAATGAGAAGAAGGAGAAAGGAGAAAAAGAAAAGCAAGTGAAGAGTTTTTAATTTGCAGCAGGCTCTAAACAATAACTATTTCTTATTCCCCTGCTCCACGACTTCCAGCAATTTCTTCTTAGCCCTATTAATCAATGTTCCAACCGTGTTCACAGGTTTATTCAAAATTCCACTGATAACATCATAAGAATATTCCTGAAAATATCTAAGCTTCAAAACTTGTTGATATTTTTTTGGCAATGTATCTAGCGCATCATCAATCTCTTTAACTACTTCCTGACGCATAAATTTATCTTCCAAAGGCTCATCATTGGTTGCCGTTTCCAGCTTATCTTTACTGGTTGCTATATCATCCCACGAAACCATGCGCCTTTTACTTCTTCGTTTGAGAAAATTCACAGCTTCATTGTGCGCGATACGATAAATCCAAGATGAAAATTTTCTTGAAGTGTCAAAATGCTCGATGTTTTTAAATGTTTTTTGAAAAACACTCTGCAAGATATCTTCGGTTTCGTCCTTATTACCAACCAAGTGAAAAATATAGGTGAAAAGTTTTTTTTGATAGCGAGCGAAAAGCTCCTTATATGCTTCCCTGTTTTGAGTGTGAATCACTTTTATAAGCTCACTGTCAGATAAATCAGCGCAGCGTTCAAGGTCAGTATTTCTGCGATAAAATAGAAGGGATTCATCAATAACAATTGGCTTTACTAATATTGTCTGCTTGTCAGAAGATTGCCACATAGAATCAGTCTTGCGACGAAGCAAAATTGACCGCCCACCTACCGGTTTCTTAATTTTAATTGTCAGTCTACCGGGGGGTAGACTTTTCACTTTCAATACCATATAATATAGTATCGCTTAATGAATTATGCCCATCGAATTTCAAATTTGCCAATCCAGCATTTAAGCGAATATTTTACAGTTTAATAGTATTATATACCTTTAAATATGGACAATTGTATCATTCTCGCAATAGAAAGTTCTTGCGATGAAACAGCCATTTCAATCTTAAAATCTTCAGGGTCATCCATGGAGCTTCTTTGCAATGAAGTTTCCTCGCAGGTCAAACTTCATGCCAAATGGGGCGGAGTTGTGCCAAATCTGGCTGCGCGAGAACATGTAAAGAATATTACGCCGCTGCTGGATTTATCTTTGAAAAATGCAGGTCTCACATCCAAAGAAATTGACGTAATCGCCGTAACCGAAGGCCCAGGCCTTATTCCCGCTCTCATGGTAGGCGTAAATTTTGCAAAAACCCTATCATATTTGTGGGAAAAACCATTAATTGGAATCCACCACATTGAAGGACACATATATGCCAACTTCATTCAAATCAAGAATCAAGAATCAGGAATCAAGAATCAGGGACATGATTCAAAATTCATGACTCATGATTCACAAGACATAAAATTTCCTGCCCTTGTGCTCGTTGTTTCCGGTGGTCACACTCAACTTGTCCTCATGAAAGACCATTTAAAATATGAAATTATCGGACAAACTTTGGACGATGCCGTTGGTGAAGCTTTTGACAAAGTGGCGCGCATTCTCGGAATTGGATATCCGGGAGGACCGAACGTTGCTGCTTGGGCAGCAAAATATCAAAATCCAAATGTCAAATGCCAAATAAAATCCAAATGCCAAAACAAAAGAAATATCAGTGACCAGTTACTAGTGACCAGCGACAACAATTTAAACAAAAATATTTCTACTTCTTTTGGCATCGAGTTTCCAAGGCCAATGATTCACAAAAAAAATTTCAATTTTTCTTTTTCGGGTCTCAAAACTGCGGTGCTTTATGAAACCAAAAAATTGAAAGAAAAGTTACGAGTTACTGATTACGAGTTGCTGATTCCTGAGATTTGCCATGAGTTTCAACAAGCATCTATTGATGTTCTGATTTCAAAAACTATAAAAGCCGCCGAACAATATTGCCCAAAAACAATAATGCTTGCTGGCGGAGTGAGCGCCAACAAAGAATTGAGAAAACAGCTAGGCGCAGCCATTCGGGAATCCCTACCACCTACTGCCTACCACCTACCACCTCTTGAACTGACTGGCGACAATGCCGCGATGATTGCAGCCGCTGCAGCTTTCCGCTGGTCAAAAATGAGCGAGATGCAAAAAAAGAAAGCGATGAACAATTGGGAGAATCTTCAACCCGATGCAAACTTGAAATTAAAATAGATCAAAGCAAATTTCTTGAAATAAAGCAATTAAACTGCTAGAATTAGATAGTAAAACTATCATTTTGTCATCAGTCATTAGTCATCAGTCATTAAAAATGCTGATTACTGATTATTGATTACTGATTACCGAACATGAAAGAACTTCCAAAAATTTACGAACCGCAAAAAGTTGAAGATGGAATATATGCTCGCTGGGAAAAAAGCGGACTATTTAATCCTGACAATTTAGAAAATACAACCGGGACCCACTGCAACGTACTTCCACCCCCAAATGCCAATGGAGAGCTTCATATTGGACATGCCAGCGGATATACAATTATGGATATCTTTGGTCGCTACGGGCGCATGAATGGCAAAAAAACTTTATTACTCCCAGGCAAAGACCACGCTGGAATTCAAACACAAGTGGTTTTTGAAAAAATTCTGGAAAAAGAAAAAGGAATCAGTCGCAATGAAATCGGACGAGAAAACTTCTACAAGCAAACTTATGATTTTTGCATTGATCGTGCAAATTACATGAGAACTCAGGAGAAAAAAATTGGAATCAGCGCAGATTGGTCACGCGAAAAATTCACACTTGATCCTGACGTTTTGAAAATTGCAATGGAAACTTTTGTGAAGATGCATACTGATGGTCTTATTTACAAAGGCAAACGCATTATCAATTGGTGTCCACGTTGCGCCACTGCTCTTTCAGATGTTGAGGTTCTACACAAAGACACACCCGGAAAACTATATTTCATCAAATATCCCCTTGAAAATTCAACTGAATTTATCACAGTTGCAACAACTCGTCCTGAAACGATGCTTGGCGACACAGCGGTGGCAGTAAATCCTGACGATGTGCGCTTTTCAGGATTAGTAGGAAAAAAAATAGTCCTACCTCTTCAAGACACTATCATTCCAATCATTGCAGACAAACGCATTGATCTGACTTTTGGAACAGGCGCAGTAAAGATTACGCCTTCACATGATCCGCTTGATTGGCAAATTGGAAAAGATCATAATCTTGAAGAAATTCAAATCATCGATGAGAAAGCGCAGATCACGGAACTTGGCGGAAGATACGCCGGCATGTCAGCAGCAGAAGCGAGACTTGAAATAATTTCTGATTTGGAAAAACTCGGCCTACTGGAAAAAATTGAAGAACTTTCTCACGCTGTTTCCATCTGCGAAAGATGCAAGACAATTATCGAACCACTGACATCAAGTCAATGGTTTATTAATGTTGACGGCGAAAAATATTCCCTGAAAAATGAAGCAAAAAAAGCTGTCGAAAAAGAAATGATTGAAATTTTTCCAAGTAATTTCAAGAAAAATCTTATCGATTGGTTTGATAACATGCGAGATTGGTGTATTAGTCGCCAAATTTGGTGGGGACCTCAATTCCCTGTTTGGTATTGCGATAATTGCGGAGAAGAAAAATATATCGTTTCTCTTGAAAAACCAACTACTTGTCCTCACTGCCAAGGAAAAAATCTCAAACAAGATGAAAATACTTTCGACACCTGGTTCACTTCTGGACAATGGGCATACACAACACTGAAAGCACACGGCGATGATTTCAAATTCTACCCTTCTGATATGATGAT
>LBTS01000023.1 GCA_000992165.1 Candidatus Moranbacteria bacterium GW2011_GWC2_37_8
CAATCTGTAATTTTCCTTGTTTCATTCTGGAAGATTACTGGGTGCCATTTTCTAAGTTTTTTGAGATTGAAAAATCCCAAAATGTATTGACACATTACCTAATAATTAGATACTACAACTTTCTTTGTTTTAGATAATTTCTGCTAAAGTCTGCCTAATGGTATAATGTAAGTAATATTTGCGAGGGTAAATAATAAATAATATAATCGGAATTTTTTGGCCGTTGGCCATTTGAATTTCTGCTATGGGATGAAAAAAAATATTTTCACTAATGTATTGATGGGTGTAACCTTTCTTTCTGCTTTAACTGCTTTTTATTCCGTGTCCAGAGCAATCAGGATTCCTGAAGCGAGCACATGGATAGTTCCGATGGTATGGGTTTCTTTTTTTATGATTGCGATTTTTTCTGTGAGCATTTTTGTCAGGCTACTATTGGCGGAAATGATAGTGGCGATGGCGATGTTGCTCAGTCTTATTTTTGCGCCGACACTAATTCATTTTGGAATCGTTCTCGTTTGCATCTTTTTTGTTTTGGGCGGGATGCGCGCCATCAGAAGTGACCTAGATTTGAATGTGAAAATTAACCTATGGAAATCCCAATATATTGGAAAATTCAGAATAATTTTTGCAGTCGCACTGCTTTTAAGCAGTCAATATTTTTTTATAATTAAAAAAATCGACGGACCAGTGAATGTCCCGAGATTAGATTTTTCGAGTATTAGTGGGAGATTGGTTGGGCCTATATTGGGAATTATTAATCCAGGTTTTGCTGAAGCTTCCAGGAAAGACCTGACAGTAGATGAGTTTATCATTCAATCACAAAATGATAGTCAAGAATCATTTCCTGATGGAGATTTGGTGAGCGAAGAATTGATTGATGCGAATATGCCATCGAATATTCCAGCATTGCAGAAAGAAATATTAAAACGTCAGGCGCTGTCTGAGATGACAAATGCTAGGTCGAAATTATTAGAACAAAACAAGGAGCTTGTATTACAAGAAGGTCGGCGTCAATTTTCAAAAATTTCGGGCAAAAAAATTAATGGAGATGAAAAAATTTCAGTCGTATTTTCTGGCATGATTAATGACAAAATCAACACATATTTCCAACCCAGTATAAATGGCGATGAGAAATCATCGTTATTTCCAATGATTCTTGCAGCCGTGTTGTTTTTGACAATCTGGCCATTGGGGTCAATGATTAGTATTCTTTGGTTTGGAATAGTCATCTTGATTTTCAAAGCATCGGTGTATTTCGGATTAATTGAAATAAAGAAAGTTGCAGTTGAGCGGGAAATGATAGATTAAGAAGGTATGAAGTATCATGTAGAATGTATAAAGCATGGAAATGCATTTCATGCATTGTACACGATATGATGTATTAGCACTCCTGGGAGGGGATTGCTAATTTTTTAAACTTGCGGTATAATCTTGTTGAGATAAATAAGGTTATTATTCTACGAATTACGAATAAATACGAATGTACAAATGTACGAATGAAATATTTTGTATATTTGTAAATTTGTAATAGATTTGTAGTTCGTTTGTGACATAAATAAATATATGGCAAAAGATTTTTACGAAATATTGGGGGTAAATAAAAATGCTTCAGATGATGAGATTAAAAAAGCTTATAGAAAACTTGCTCACAAATATCATCCTGATAAGACTGGCGGAGATGCGGAAAAATTCAAGGAAATAAATTCTGCATATCAAGTTTTGTCTGATAAATCTAAACGTGGTCAATATGACCAATTTGGCCATGGCTTTGAACAGCGTGGCGGCGGTCAACCAGGCGGTGGATTTGGCGGTTTCGATTTTAGTGGTTTTTCGCAGGGAGGCGGACAGGGATTTGAAGGATTTGAAGATATTTTTTCAGATATTTTTGGTGGCGGTGGATTTGGAGGTGGCAGGCAATCTGCTCGCAAAGCTGGAAGGGATATTCAAATTGATACCGAAATAAATTTTGAAGAAATGGTCTCAGGTGCCCAGCGCGAAGTTACTTTAAATAGACGCACCACTTGTGATGTTTGCAGAGGAACTGGCGGCGAACCTGGCTCAAAAGAAGAAACATGTCCAACTTGCCAAGGTGCTGGTCAGGTTAGAAAAGCAGTGCGAAGTGTTTTTGGGACTTTTTCTCAAGTTGCAACATGCGACACCTGCGCAGGTGCAGGAAAAGTTTATGCGCAGAAATGTCATAAATGTAGAGGTGAGGGGGCTGTGAAAGAGCAACAAACTGTTAAGATAGATGTTCCTACAGGAATTAGTGATGGACAAACTATTTCTCTACAAGGTTATGGTGAAGCAGGTGAGCGTGGAGCTCAAAGCGGAGACCTTTATGTCACTGTTCATGTCAAGCCGCATCCGAAATTTGAACGTAAAGGGAATAATGTTTTGTCTGAAGAGCATATCAAATATTCGCAGGCAGTCTTGGGTGATAAAATTGATGTGCAGACAATTGAAGGATATGTGAAAATGAAAATTCCTAGTGGAACACAATCTGGCGAAATTTTTCGCATCAAAGGACAAGGGATTCCCGAGCTTGGGCGTCGAGGTTATCGCGGCGACCAATTGGTGAAAGTGATTGTTAATATCCCAAAAAATCCATCCAGGCCACAGAAAAAAATCATTGAAGAATTGGGAAAAAATGGATTATAATATGATACTTCTAAAAGAACGACCTCAGCGTCGTTCTTTTTCTGTTAGGAATCATGTAGAATTTGCACTGATGCAACGTTTACGGAGAAAGCTTCACTGATATTAGTGAAGCTTTTTTTTAATTTAAAAACCACATTCGATTAAAAATATAATAAATGTTATAATATGATAAATATCTATAAAGAAAAAATATGCAAAAAAATAAACTCGAATCCTTGTTTTTGCCGGAGTCTATCGCGATAGTTGGAGCTTCAAATAAGAAAGGTAAGGTCGGAACTGTGATTGCGGATAATATTTCCAAACTTGGATACAAAGGACGCATATATTACGTGAATCCATCGTATAAGATTTTGAAGCTTAAACGTTGTTATGATTCGCTTGGCGAGATTAATAAAAATATAGATTTAGCTATCGTGTCAGTTCCAGCTAAATTTGTACTGGATGTCGTGAAAGATGGAATGAAAGTAACAAAGAATTTTGTGATAATCTCAGCGGGATTTTCTGAAATTGGAAAGGAAGGCGCTCAAAGGGAAAAGGAGCTGTATGAATTGGCAAGAAAAAACGATTTGAATATTTTAGGACCGAATTGCCTCGGTTTTATTGTCCCTAAAAATAAGCTCAATGCTTCTTTTGCAGGCGGGATGCCAAATGCCGGAAACATTGCTTTTGTTTCTCAATCTGGTGCATTGGCGGTGGCCTTGATGGATAAAGCAAATGGAGAACAAATAGGTTTTTCTCATGTTATTTCAATTGGAAACCAGATGCAATTGGATGAATCGGAACTTTTGGAATATCTGGCTAATAATAAAGAAACAAAAGTAATCGGCATGTATTTGGAGGGTATTAAAAATGGTGAAAAATTCCTTGAAGTAGCCAAGCGTGTTTCAAAAATAAAACCCATTGTGATTTTGAAAGCGGGAAAGACTGAGAAGGCTCAGCAAGCTATTTCATCGCACACTGGAGCTTTGGCTGGCAGTGATGAAATTGTGGATGTTGCTTTCGAAAAAGCTGGAGTTATTAGAGCTAATGATCTGGATGAATTTTTCGACTTGCTCACGCTGATTTCTTTCACTGATGCACCAAGGAATAATAAGGTTGCTGTTGTGACAAATGCCGGCGGCGCAGGCGTTTTGACGACAGATGCTTTCAAGAACAAAAAAATAGTTTTAGCTGAACTTCCTGCAAAAATAAAAGCTGAAATCAAGAGCAAGCTTCCCATGGAAGCATCAGTGGAAAACCCTATTGATTTGTTGGGCGATGCAGATGAAGTTCGATACGATGATGCTTTGAAAATTGTAGGTTCGAATGTCGGAACAATTATTTCTGTTTTGACTCCTCAGCAGCAGACTCCTGTCGAAAAAATCTCTAAAGTAATTTTTGAAAATAAAATAAAAAATGTTGTTACTGCGGCAGTTTTTATTGGCGGCACTCGCGTTGCTGGAGCAATTCATTTTCTCAGGGGCAACAGAATTCCAAACTTTTCTGACCCCGAGCGAGCAATTGCGGCACTAAATAAATATTATGAATGGGGAGAACTGAAAAAACGAAAGGAAACAGTTTCAAAAAAAACGAATTCAGCTGCTCGCAAAAAAAATGTCGCTCAGGTTATTGATGCTGCAAAAAAGGACAATCGTAGCGCTCTGCTTTTTGCGGAAGCTGCTCAAATCATGCAGCAATATGGAATCGACAGTGGAGAATTTTGGTCAGTTATCTCAGGGGAGACAGCTCCTGAAATTTCTAAATACCCAGTGGTTGCAAAAATTGATAGCGACACTGTTCTGCATAAATCCGACAGACAAGGAGTAATTTTGAATATTAAAAATCAAGCTGATTTATTGAAATCAGTTTCCACTCTGCAACAAAATTTTCCAGGTGAACAGATTTTGATTCAGCCGATGCAACAAAAACAAATTGAGCTCATTCTCGGGATAAAGATAGATGAAGTTTTTGGGCCAGTGATTGTGTATGGTCTGGGAGGTATTTATACGGAAGTTTTTCGCATGGTTAATTTCATGATTGCGCCCATGTCGCAAGCAGACATTAAAAAACATGTATTGGAAAGTAAAATCGGTTTTTTGTTCCAAGGTCTTCGAGGTCAAGCTGCTTATGACCTCGAAGAATTTACGCTTATATTGCAAGGCTTGATGGAATTTGCATCTGAAAACAAGAAACTTTCCGGTCTGGATATTAATCCGTTATTTGTTTATAATGATGGTAGGAATGCTAGTGCTGTAGATATTAAGATAATCATATAATCTTTAAATATATAATTCTATGGAAAAAAGTAAGAAAATTTTATTAGTTGATGACGACGTAGTGCTCAGGGAAATGTATGCTGAAATTTTTCAAAACGCAAATTTTGAAGTTATTCAAGCAAGTGATGGCTTGGAGGGTTTGGATGTGGCTACTAAGGAAATTCCAGATGTTATTTTCACAGGGATTGTGATGCCACGTATGGATGGTTTTGATATGATGGAAGCTTTGAAGAAAACAGTGATGACAGCCAATATCCCAGTTGTTATTTCATCTCATATGGGAAGAGGTGAGGATCAGGATCGCGCAAAAAAACTTGGCGCTAAGGATTTTATCGTAAGGGGAATAACGCGGCCGATTGAGGTTATCGAAAGAATAAGTTCGATTTTCATTGAAGCTGGAAAAGAATACAAATTGGAATTTAATCCTTTCGCATTGGACGCGCAAGAACTAGCCAAGGACTTGCATTTCGAGGCTAGTTTTCTATGTTTGGAATGTAAAGAAAAATTAGTTTTAAATATGCAATTAAAGGATCCTCAAAGCCGAACATTTGATGCTCATTTTGTTTGTCCTAAATGCGGTTGGGAAGCGAAATAACGATTACTAGAAAGTAAAATCTAGTTGTGCAAAAAAGTAATTCTGTCACTAGGTCACTAAGTCACCTTGGTCACTGGCGAAACTAGTCATTATATAGTAATATTAATGACTAGTGACACAGTGACTAGTGACTTTATTATCAAGCGAAGTGAGCGAAATGGAAATTAATTTCCATTTCCGAACGAGCGCAGATATCAAAAGGTTTAATACCTCGAGGCTTGCCTCGTGAGCCCAAAGGGTCCAGGGCTTGCCCTGGGGTATTAATACCCTTTTATTTTTTATACCAGCTACAGCTGAGAAGCTAATGCAGCTAATGAAGCTAAACGCTATTTCTATTATGGCAAAATGGACGCTAAAGCAAATCAAAGAAATCCCTTCAACTTTTTCGCTGCCAATTCACCTCATGGTTGCAAAGCTCCTTTATTCTAAGGGTATTGAAAGTGAAATTCAGATACAACAATTTATCGCTCCAAATTACGAAACAGATTCGCACGACCCGTTTGCTTTTTCTGATATGGAAAAAGCAGTTGAGCGTATCAAGGTGGCGAGAGATGAAAAACAAATAGTAGCAATCTTTGGTGATTATGACGCAGATGGAATAACCTCATCTGCCATTATCAAAGCGACCCTGGATGATTTGGGAATTTCATCATTTGTTTATATTCCGGACAAAAAAAGCGAAGGATATAGTATGAATATGGCCGCCGTCGAGATGTTTAAGGAAAAGGATGTGAAGCTTATTATAACTGTTGATTGCGGAATCACCAGTATTGCTGAAGTTGAAAAAGCAAATGCTCTTGGAATTGATGTGATAATAACGGATCATCATCATGTTCCAAATGAGGTTCCGAAAGCTTTGGCAATCATCAATCCTCATGCCCCTGAATCCATATATCCATTTAAGGATTTAGCTGGGGTGGGCGTGGCATTTAAGGTCGTGCAGGCTATATATAAGAAATTGATGCCTGAAAAAATTGAGCAAACAAAATGGATGCTGGATTTGGTGGCGATTGGGACGATTGCTGACTGCGTTCCGCTAGTTGGCGAAAACAGGCTTTTTGTCAGGTACGGATTAGTAGTGCTTTCTAAAACTCGAAGAATTGGGCTTAAGGAACTTTTCACAGTGGGAAGAATTATGATTGATGAAAATTCTGTGCCTGATACCAAGAAAGTTTCTTTCTATATTGCTCCTCGTATCAATGCGGCAGGTCGTATTAATCATGCAAATTTGGCATATAATTTAGTTGTAGAAAACAATGTTGCTCTTGCAAGAGATTTTGCATTGGAACTGGAAGCCAGTAATACTCAGCGTCAGAAAATAACTGAAACTGTTGTGCAGGAAGTAAGGATGTCTGCCGAGAATATGTATAAGGATAAAAAATTTATCTTTGCAATTGGGCAGCATTTTCCAATCGGAGTTGTCGGATTGGTTGCCGGGAAGATTGTACAAAAATTCAATAAACCTACTGCTATTTTTCAAAAAGGTGAATTTGAAAGCAAGGGCTCATTTCGCAGTATTCCGCAAATAAATATCATCGAGACGCTTGGGCAATGTAAAGATCTATTGATTAGATTTGGCGGACATTCTCAGGCAGCGGGCGCAACTGTGGCAAACGAAAAAATTGAAGAATTTTACGAAAAAATGAACTCGCTAATCTCTCAGCAGCTTGAAGGAATTGATTTGGCTGAAGAAATAATAGTGGATGGAGAAATTCTTGCTGAAGAAATTGATTTCAATTTGGTTGAGGGCTTGGAAAAGCTCAAACCGTTCGGAGAGGGGAATAACGAGCCTATTTTTATGATGAAGGATTTGATTGTGCGTGAGAAAAAAACCATGGGAAGTGGCGAGAGACACATTAAATTATTTTTGTCACCAGCTGATGGTTGCCCAAAAATTTTTGAAGCAATCAGTTTTAATGGCTATGAAAAATTCGCGCATATTGATTGTGGTTCGCAAGTTGATATCTTATGCAATATTCAAAAAGACGAATGGAACGGAAATAAAAAGATTCAGTTTGCTTTGATTGATGCGAAAAATAGTTTATAAGAAGTTATAAGAGCCTGCTGCAAATCTCACCGCCTAAATTAAACAAAAAAACATGCTTGCCTGATAAAATATCCTGATTCCGGCTGCAAACAGCTCAAAGCTCGTCGGGTTATCTCGATAGCCCTCCTCACTTTTCACGGTTTTCTCTCGAAATCAGAACATTTTATCAAGGCATGAGATTTGCAGCAGGTTCTAAGGTAAAATTATGAAAATTGCTTTTGTTCATGATTATTTGGTTCAATATGGAGGCGCTGAGCGTGTGCTTGAATGCCTCAGTGAGCTTTATCCATATGCGCCTATCTATACTATTGTATACAATAAAGATGCCATGCATGGTGTTTTTGAGGATAAGCTAATTTATACTTCTTACTTACAAAAGATTCCTTTTGCTCGCACTTGGCATCGAATCTTTCCACTATTGATGCCGCCAGCGGTTGAGGAATTTGATTTTTCGCCGTACGATATTGTATTTAGTGATTCATCAAGCTATGCGAAGGGAATCATTACATCCCCAGACACTCTGCATATCTGTTACATGCATACGCCGATGAGATATGCCTGGGATGATTGTCAGAAATATACACGAGATTTTTATTTTCCAAATATCATCAAGAAATTGATTCCTTTCGCGATGAATTATATACGCATTTGGGACAAAATGAGCGCGGATAGAATCGACATGTATATTGCTAATTCTAATTTCGTCGCGCAGCGTATTAAAAAATATTATCACAAAGATTCTACCGTTATTCATCCTCCGGTTGATACCAAGAAATTTGCGTTGACTGATGGATTGAAAAAGGATGGATATTATCTGATGGTAGGGCGTCTTATAGCATACAAGCAACATGCCATTGCCATCAAGGCTTTCAATGAGCTAAAATTGCCACTCAAGATTATTGGTCGCGGGCCTGAATTCAAGCGTCTGCAGAAAATTGCAGGTCAAACAATTGAATTTTTAGGCAGAGTGGAAGATGAAAATCTTCAAGAATATTATGGAAATTGCAAAGCCGTCATTTTTCCTCAGGAAGAAGATTTTGGGATTGTTGCTATCGAGGCACTTTCATGTGGTAAACCTTTGATTGCATACCGTGGGGGAGACATTCCTGAGCATATGGAAGAAGAAAAAATGGGAGTGTTTTTTGATGAGCAAACTTCTGATGATATCAAAAAAGCAGTTCAAAAATTTCAAAAACTTACTTTTGATGCCGCTTACATACGTTCCAGAGTTGAAAAATTCGACCGCGAAATCTTCAAAGAAAAAATAAAAGCGTTTATTGAAAACGCAGTGGCGGAGAAAAATATGTGAATGTTTGGATACATTTATTTTTGTCACGGCAAAAGTTTTTCTTTTTTTGAAATATCCCTGGAGTAACTTTTGAGTGAAAAAATAAATATATCCTCACATTTTTGCTTGTGCTATTTTTGGAAATAAAAAGGTATTAACCTTTTTGGTATCTGCGCTCGCTCGGAAATGAAAGAGTGCTTTCATTTCTCTCATTTCGCTTGATAATAAAAAACAGGACACAATCGCGGCGATGATTCGCTTTGATTGCATCCTGAGATGTTTGGACAATGCAGGGTTCCAATATTGTGGATTATTAAAAATGCATTTCATTTATAATTAGAAAAATAATAGACTTTGCATTTCTCCTTTTCTGAATCCGCTGTTTCCTTTGTTATTATATTTTCATCTGTAACTAAAGTCTCCTTTGGTATAATATCGTATCTGATTAGAACGTAATTGATAAAGGCTGTCATTACACCTAAAGAGAGCATACATATATCAGTAACAAAACGTAGGAGGCTAATTTGCATATTGAGAAAAACAAAAACAAAGTCGAAAATTGAAAGACCAATAAGAAACATTCCAGAAGTAAAGGGGATCAGTAGGATAATGTCCCAGATCAGTAATCTTTTCATAAATTCCTCCTTGGCTTTATTGAGCCGCTAGTTTATTGAATTGGGAAGCAACAACGATTATTAATTATACTCCTTTTTTGCCTAAAAGTCAATAGTGCACAAATCTACACTCTGCGCTATGATGAGGTAACCATTGAATATGGTAAATTTCGTATTTTAAATCCGCCCGTTTGCGATAGTGCGTAGGCAAAAAGCAAACGACGAGCGTAAAAATTTTTGCGAGACAACAGCGAGGCGCAGTGAAAATTTTAGCGAGGAGCGCAGCTTTTGCCCCAGCAACAAGCAAGGGCGGGACTTTCTTTTGTAACTTTTCCTTTCTAGAAAGAAAAGTTAATTTGTCTGTACATTAGAAAATGTAAAAAGAATTAAATATAGTTGCAAAATATTAAAACCGGATTCCGGATCAAGTCCGGAATGACACGAACGAAGTTATGCGAATTGGAATAGACATCCGCTGCCTGACTGACGGTAAAAGAACCGGAGTAGAAGAATATACCATAAACTTGCTGGAAAATATTTTCGAGCTTGATAAAAAAAATGAGTATATTTTATTTCTAAACTCTTACAGGAAATCTCATTTTGATGAGAGGATTTTTGCGCATTTCAAAAACGTGAAAGTAAAGAGATTTCATCTGCCAAATAAGCTCTTAAACTTTTGTTTTTGGTATTTAAGATGGCCATTGGCTGATAAGATGCTGGGCGGTGTGGATATCTTCTTTATGCCGAATATAAATTTCATTGCGCTTTCTAAAAAGGTTAAGCTTATATTAACCGTGCATGACCTTTCTTATGAAATTTTTCCGGAAACTTTTTCTGTTAAAAGGCGAGCTTGGCATGGCTTTATTAATCCGCGCGCACTATGCAAGCGTGCAGATCAAATTATAGCAGTATCTGATTCATCTATGGCTGATGCAATCGAGCATTTTAATATTAATGAGCAAAAAATTCAAAGAATTCATAATGGCGTCAGTGAGGAGATGACTGAATTAGATAGGAATGATCCCAAACTTATTGAAGTTAAAGAGCGTTATCATTTGCCGTTTAATTTCATTTTTTATCTTGGAACAGTCGAGCCGCGAAAAAATATTCCCGCTATCGTGAAAGCCTTTGATCAACTCAAAAAATTAAACAAACCGGAGCTTAATAAATATAAGCTGGTTATTGCAGGAGGTATGGGTTGGAAAATACAAGATATTTTGAAGGCTGGAAGGGAAGCGGAATTCACCAATGACATAATCTTCACTAGCTGTATTACAAATGAGGATAAAGCTGCGGTGTACACGTTGGCCTCATTATTTGTGTATCCATCTTTTTTTGAAGGATTCGGAATTCCTGTGCTGGAAGCTTTGCGCTGCGGGGTGTCAGTCATCACATCTAATACTTCGTCGCTTCCAGAAGTGGTTGGTTCAAGCGCAATAATGATTGATCCTGATAATCCAAATGAATTATATCTGGCAATGAAAGAAGTTTTACTTGATCGCAAATTGAGCGAGCACTTGGAATTGCAATCGCCTCGGCAGGCCATAAGGTTTAACTGGCGAACTTCTGCTCGCGAAACCCTGATTGTTTTTGAGAAAAGTTTGGAAGCGTAACAATGTTTATGATAAGATATAGGAATTAATACGTTATATAAAAATTTATATGGGCATAATGGAAATTTTGGTGGTAGTTTTTGGATTGATGGTTTTTGAAATTATTAGCAGCGTCGACAATGCGATTATTAACGCGCATGTCCTCAAGACCTTGCCAACAAAATTCCGAAAATTTTTCTTACTTTGGGGAATGTTGATTGCAGTTTTTGTAGTGCGAGGCATTCTTCCTTTCCTGATAGTTTGGTTGGTAAATCCTGCGCTTTCACTTGGTGAAGTGTGGAGCTTTGTTTTTTCTAATGACCCAAGGATTACTCAATATGTAGAACAATCAAAAGGAATATTGCTGGTTGGAGGCGGAATTTATCTTTTCTTGATATTTTTGTCTTGGCTTTTTTTGGAAGAGAAAAAGTATGCTTTCTTGGTTGAACATTTCATACATAAACGCAGCGCATGGTTTTATGCTATTTCATCATTGACGGTTACAGTTATCGTGTATGTTGCTCTCAAGATTGACCCGATGTTGGCCTTTGCCGCCTCAATAGGAAGCACTGCCTTTTTCATTACAGACGGTTTCAAAAAAAATGCGGAAGAAAAAGAGCAGGAACTTCTAACATCTAATGTGAGCGCATGGAGTAAGATTTTATATCTCGAAGTGCTTGATGCTTCTTTTTCAATTGACGGTGTTATTGGAGCCTTTGCTTTCACTGTTTCTGTTCCACTTATCTTGCTTGGAAATGGAGTTGGCGCCTTGGTTGTCAGGGAGCTTACGATTCGCGGAATGGGCATAATTACTAAATTGGCATATTTGAAAAACGGCGCGATGTATTCAATCGGGATGCTCGGAGGAATCATGGTTTTGGAATCATTGGGGCAGCACTATCCTTTTTGGCTGGCACCGTTGAATACACTCTTGCTCCTAGGTGTTTTTCTGTATCTTTCATATAGCGAATTAAAACTTTCGGAGCAAACTCAAAAATAATTGACGACAAATAATTTTGCAGCTGGGGCATATTTATTTTTTCGTCGCGGCAAAAGTTTTGCTTTTATTTGAATAAGTCTGGTGCAACTTTTGAGCGAGAAAAATAAAAGGGTATTAATACCCCAGGGCAAGCCCTGGGCCCAACGGGCTCACGCAGCAAGCTGCGAGGTATTAAAACTTTTGGTATCTGCGCTCGCTCGGAAATGAAAATATTAATTTTCATTTCTCTCACTTTGCTTGATAATAAAATGCCACCAG
>LBTS01000024.1 GCA_000992165.1 Candidatus Moranbacteria bacterium GW2011_GWC2_37_8
CATACTTGCCAAAAAAGATAATGCGTGTTATGGTACATCAGTAATCAATATATAGAGCATTTATTGGTTTTCGGTCTTTCATTTGATCTTACCCATCTTATGTAACCAAAACGAGTAAATAGCCCACAAAATGCTATGGCTTTAACGCACAAGCAAAAGGAAAAGGTAACCAAGGACGTGAAACGTCATGATAAAGATACTGGTTCTCCAGAATATCAAATCGCAATGTTCACAGAACGAATCAAGAAATTAACTTCACATCTCAAAAAGAACAAGAAGGATTTCCATTCTCGCCGAGGTCTTCTGAAAATGGTTGCAAAGAGACGTAAACTTCTTGCATATCTTGAAAAAACCAACGAAAAATCTTACAAAAAAATCATCAAAGAACTTGGCCTTAAAGGCTAAGACACGTTTTCAAAAGACAGGGTAACCTGTCTTTTGTTTTTTTATAATTCTACGAATTACGAATATTATACAAATTTACCAACGTACGAAAATTTTTGTATTATTTGTATATTCGTATATTGGTAATTGATTTGTAATTAGTAGAATAAGCAACTATTTTAAAATCATAAAAACAATTTTTATGCTTAGATCAAAAGAACAACGCGTAGGAGTTTTGGTAGACATCCAAAACCTTTACTACAGCGCTAAAGCTCTTTACGGACAGAAAGTAAATTTCCAAAAAGTGCTAGAAGAAGCTGTGGGCGAAAGAGTTTTCATTCGCGCCATTGCTTATGGAATAAAAACAATTGAGGGACAAGAAGAAAAATTCTTTGAAGCTTTGGAAAAACAAGGATTTGAAGTCAAAACAAAAGATTTACAGATTTTTCCAGGTGGAGTGAAGAAAGGTGATTGGGATGTGGGAATTGCGGTTGATGCCATCAAGCTTTCTAAGAGTTTAGATGTGATCGTCTTGGTTTCAGGAGATGGAGATTATATCCCGTTAGTTGAATATATTCAAAGCACTACGGGTTGCCGCGTTGAAGGAATGGCCTTCGGGGAAAGCACTAGCGCAAAACTTGGGGAATCGCTGGACAGCTTCACTGACCTTTCCGAAAATAAAAAGAAATTTCTCATCTTTACCGGCAAGCCTGAACCAAAAAGAAAGTAAGATAAAAAGAGTGCCTTCGGCGCTCTTTTTTTGTGTAAGAATCGGATCATACGCAATACATAATTCTGGCATTTTTGATATCCTGTTTTCATTTTCGGCCAATAGATACGACAGTATCCCTTGAGCTTTTGGATAATGAGTATTTTATCCAAAAGCGTGCTCGAAAAAGGAAACAGGATAGCAAAAAACAATGCATGCGGCACTAATTTTAATTAAACGAACCAGATATTGCGCAAAGCTACAATTACAAAAGTCACGTGGGTGGCAATTAAATTTAATTAAGCTCTTACTAGCGCGCAAAATTAGATTTTTCACAGGCAGACAAACCACAGTCCAGGATTCAATCTGTTGAATTTTGAACTGTTGTTTTTCCGCCATAAGAAATCTTTCCTTTTTGTTTCGCTTATATGAGCTAAACGTTTCTATGGCACAAAAGAAATGGTCGCTTCAAATTGGAGGACGCGTTCTTGAAATTGAAACTGGACTGCTTGCCAAACAAGCAAATGGATCAGTTACTGTTCGCTATGGCGACACGGTTGTTTTGGCAACTGCAGTTATGAGCAAAGGAGCATCAAGAGTTAGTGGATATTTTCCACTCATGGTTGATTACGAAGAGCGTTATTACGCTGCTGGTAAGATCAAAGGCTCACGCTTTATCAAGAGAGAAGGTCGTCCGTCTGACGATGCAGTCCTTAATGGCCGCGTAGTTGACCGCACAATTAGACCTCTTTTCAACTCGCGCATGAGAAATGATGTGCAAGTTGTGGTTACTGTTCTTTCAATTGACGGCGAAAATGATCCATCAATTGTTGGAATGATTGCAGCCTCAGCTGCTCTTTCACTTTCAAATATTCCTTGGAACGGACCAATCGGTGCAGTTCGCGTTGGAAGACAAAATGGCGAATTCATTTTGAATCCAGTTAACGGAGAATTGACTGACGGAGACATGGACTTGGTTATTGCTGGAACAAAAGATAAAATCAACATGATTGAAGCTGGAATGAAAGAAGTTCCAGAAGAAGATGTTGTGAAAGCTTTTGCCTTTGGTCACGAAGCTATCAAAAAAATCGCAGGATTAATCGAAGATATTACCAAGGAACTTGGAATCGAAAAAGCTACCCCGACTCTTTTAGCAGGCAGCTCTGAATTCGAAGCTGAAATTAAAGAGCTTTTCCTAAAAGAAAATCTTGGGGAAGTGCTTTATGATAAAAACAAGCAAGTTATCGAAGACCGCATCAAAGCTATCAAAGATAAAATCAACACCTACATCAAGGAAAAATATACTGAAGATGTTGAAAAACTTAAAGAAATTGCCGAACAAGTTTTTGAAGAAGCTTCCGATGATATCGTTCACCAAAACATTTTGAATAATGAGCAACGTCCAGATGGTCGCAAATTAACTGAAGTTCGTCATATTTCATGTCTAGTTGGGCTTCTTCCAAGAACCCATGGAAGCGCAGTTTTCACTCGAGGTGAAACTCAGGCATTGACTGTGACAACATTAGGTTCACCTGGAGATGAGCAATTCATTGACACCATGGAAGTTGATATTAAAAAAAGATATATCCATCATTACAATTTCCCACCATTTTCAGTTGGTGAAGTTCGCCCTATGCGCGGACCAGGAAGACGAGAAATTGGTCACGGAGCACTTGCTGAGCGAGCCTTGGTTCCAGTTATTCCTTCAAAAGAAGAATTTCCATACACAATTTTGCTTGTAAGTGAAATTTTGGAATCAAATGGTTCTTCATCAATGGCTTCTACTTGTGGTTCAACACTTTCACTCATGGATGCTGGTGTTCCAATCAAACGTCCAGTTAGTGGAATTGCAATGGGAATCATCGTTGGAAAAGATGACAAATTCAAAGTTTTGTCTGACATCCAAGGACTTGAAGATCACTATGGTGACATGGATTTCAAAGCAGCTGGAACAGAAAATGGAATTACCGCTCTTCAAATGGATGTGAAGGTTGATGGAATCACAGTTGACATGCTTGAAGCGGTGTTGGTTCAATCAAAAGTTAATCGCAAAGAAATTCGCGAAATAATGCTGGAAGCTATTCCAACTCACCGAGAAAACATGTCTCAATATGCTCCACGCATCATCACTATGCACATTAATCCTGCCAAGATCCGTAATGTTATCGGAACTGGTGGAAAAATAATTAATGAAATTATTGATGAAACAGGAGTACAAATCGACATCGAAGATGATGGTTCAATCTTTATCACTTCTGTAGATGAGGCTTCCGCCTTGAAAGCTCAAAAATGGATTGATAACCTTACCCATGAAGTGAAACCTGGCGAAATCTTTAACGCTAAAGTAACTCGATTGATGGCATTCGGAGCTTTTGCTGAAATCTTGCCTGGACAAGAAGGCTTGATTCACATTTCTGAATTTTCAGATGAGCGTGTGGAAAAAGTTGAAGACATCGTGAAAGTTGGCGATATTATTCCTGTAAAAGTGAAACAAATCGACGACCAAGGACGTGTTAATCTTACTGCAAAAAACATTTCACCAAAAGAATAGTTTTGGTTTAAGAAATTTTATATTAAACAATAATTAAAATTTCTTGGCAATCTTTTCTGTTTGATGTAAAATAGAAGCACATTCAATGTGCTTCTATTTTTGTTGTGGAAACAAATTTAAAAGAAGTTTTCAAAAAATTTTTCTAAAATAAAAAGTATTAACTTTTTAGTATCTGTGCTCACTCGGAAAAGAAAATTAATTTTCTTTTCACTCGTTTCGATTGATAATAAACACTAAAACTTTTACGTCGAGATTCGCTCAGATTATTTTGCTAAGCATTTAATCCGCTCGCTTCGTTCGACTATAAAAAAATGACTGAAACAAATTCTTCTCCTTTTTCAACCGGAACAAGCACTGGCAACATGCCAGCCGCACCAGCGCCTAGTCAAAATGACTTTTCAATTCGCACAATGCATGATGACTTAATGGCCATGCAAGGCAAGGGTCATATTGAAGAAAAGAGCCCAGTAGCTGAAATACCTACTCAACCTGCCGCTCCTCAACCAAAACCTTTCAATCCGCAAGACGTTTCTTCTCAAAAAGTATCTCAAGTGTCTTCATTCCCTGAACACACTTCTCAACCAGCAGCTCCATTTAATGACACTATTGAAATCACACCTCAAGAATCCAAAGGTAATTCAAAAAACAAACCTGCCTCCATTAAGATCGTGATGTCGATAATTATTTTATTAATAATAATTATTTTAGGATTAGGTGCTTATTACTTACTGCTTATTAAAAAACCTCAGCAAGAGGAAGCGATAGTTACACCGATTTCAATCGAAACTCCCGTAACAGCTCCAATCCAAGAACCAATTAAAGAAGAAATACCTATTGCAATAGTGCCACCCGTAGAAAAATACACAAAAGATCAGCTCAATTATTTACCATTGGATATCAGCACCATTGGCGCACAAGAAATAAAAGCGGCACTTGTCAATGTCGCTAATGATTTGAAAGGTATTTCTATGGAGTCTCCATATGAATTTATCATAGTCGATAATAATAAAATACCAGTATCTTTTCCAATTTTTGCCACAGCCGCCAAACTAAATCTTCAACCATCTCTTTTAACTAGTCTGGGAAGTGATTTTTCAATTTATTTTTATAATGATAATTCAAATATTCGCATAGCTGTCAAAGCGCAAATATCCAATAAAGCACTTTTGCAAAAAGAATTAGTTAAACAAGAAAAAACTTTCCTGGCCGATGCCTCTTTTCTTTTTCTTGATAATGTACCTGAGAAAAAAGAAGGTGTATTCGCCACAAGCAATTATGGAGAATACGTTGTCAGATTCTTGAATGCTAATGCAGCCAAAGATCTTTCTATCGATTACACAACAACAGCTACCCATTTACTCATAGGAACCAGCAAAAATACATTGAGAGCAGTTATTGATAAGCTTAAAAAAGAATCTCCTACTAAACCAGTAGGAATAACTAAAGAATCTGAAAAGACAGCACCGCAGTCAACTACAACTACCGTTACCGAAAACAAGGCTGGTTCAATTACTTCAACAACTGATAAAGTAAACGAACTTATTCCTCAATCAAATATCACCACGAAGTAACGACTGCATACTCCTGACTTATACCTATTTGTGGATAACGTGTGTATAACTATAGCCATCTGGGGATAAAAATTAATATAATTTACTTTTTTATTTTCCTCATCTCGTAATTACCCATGTTACCCTAGCAAGTTTCAAGCTAAAACAACAATTTTTGCTTCAGCTAAGCTATTTATTACAACACATCGTTGACCATAGGCATATTTTCTGCTATAATTGATTTATAAGTGAGTCAGAGACGAGAACCTTAACAACTGAGGACAAACGGTAGAAGCGTTTCAATCACAATTTCCCCCTATTTGTGATTGAAACGCTTCTCACTGTTCGTGTGTAGAAGAAAAAATTCTTTTACCACCCTGATTCTAAGCAGGGACACAAACCAAAAAAACAAAAACAAAAATCATTGGGACCTACTCAGACAAGCTGAAAAATATCGGCGTGTGTGAGTAGGATCCCAATACCCTTTATTTACAAGATAAAAATAAAAAATAAATAAAGACAGTTCCTTAAACAAAACCCAAACAATGGCCTAGCCAGAGAATGGGAGAAGCAGCCTCTGTAGTAAAAGCTTAGAAACAGAAGCAAACATAGAAGTATGTATACAAAATACGTGTAATTGGTAAACTCGATGCCTTCACCCGGGCTAAAAGTTTCAGATTTACATGTTGATACATATGACTAACGCTCGGCGCTAGACGCCATATTATATTTAATTGGGCGCATTCTAGCGCCGGGTTTCCATACCACTTTCTTTCAAAAGAAATGCGAATGTGAAATCCGGTTTTACACTTACCTTTCTTTTGAACAAAACCCCGATTAGCGGGGTTTTGTTTGTATTTAATATGTTATATTATCTTTCTTAATCGGATTAATTATGAGTATCTTTAAGCGTAAAGGGTCTCTTTCGGTGGGCGAAAGAGGCGAAAAAGCCGCAGCTGAGTATCTAAAAGGCGCAGGCTATTCGATTTTGGAAACAAATTTTTGTAATAAAACTGGTCACAGGATTGGAGAAATAGACATTCTAGCCAAGCATGGCGAAGAAATTGTTTTTGTTGAAGTAAAAACTCGCATAATAACCCAAAATCAAATTCTTCCAGAAGAAAATATTACAAATTCTAAATTGTATAAATTAAGTAAAATAGCTGCTTTCTATATTAATAAGAATAATCTTCAAAATGTAGCATATAGATTTGATGCAATAACACTAATTGCGGACTCCAATGAAAATAAGGCTAAACTGAAACATATTAGGAATATTTTCATATAAAATTCGCGCTTAAAGATGGACTTTTTATGATTTTCTTGTTAATATATTCACCAGTAAGGCATAAATTACTTAAATATAATTATTATGATCATTCAACCTGAAATATTAAAGGAACTTAAAGAAAAACTTTTAGCTGAAAAGAATAGGGTTAAAGAAGAGCTTGGACGAATAGCAAAGCCAAATAAAACAGAAGGGGATTATACAACATCTTTTAGTGAAATTGGAACAGATGAGGATGAAAATGCTTCTGAAGTTGAAGAATATACTGCTAATCTAGCATTAGAAGCAAATCTAGAGAAACAATTAAAGGAAATTACTGAAGCACTTGAGCGAATAGAGAATGGAACCTACGGAAAATGCGAAAATTGTGCAAAAGATATTTCTATTGAACGACTTCGAGCTTATCCTGCAGCAAAGACATGTTTGGATTGCTAGATACATTTTGTTTCAAATAAAGCAAATGCACAAAAAAAACTTCAAAATTATACTAGCTGTATTATTTGTCTTATTTACTACGATTGATCAACTATATAAGTATAAAATCCGCCAACTAGGCGGTTTTTATGTGTGCAATAATGGCATTTCATTTAATATAAGCTTTCCTTATTTGTTTTTTTGGCTTATATTAGCCTTTATTATATTATCAATCTTCTTTATATTTCTTTTAAAAAAATATTCGCAGTTACATTTGTTATTATTCGGATTACTATTAATCTTAAGTGGGGTATTTTCCAATCTTCTCGACAGATTAATATTGGGTTGCGTTGTGGATTATTTATTTGTTTTTAGAAACATTTTTCCAGCTTTTAATTTAGCAGATGTATTCATTTTTATTGGTAGCTTCCTCTTTTTTTTCAATTACCCTCTTTCTTTTCCTCCAAAAAGTTAACAACTTGTTAATAACTGTGTTTATTGTGGTGATTTTTTGTGAATAAGCACAATATAAATGAGTTGATAAGTTATCACAATGTAATAAATTTGAAAATATATTTAAATACCCACAATTACACACATATCTTTTTAATACTTTATTCACAATCATAATCATTCTTTTTCTTTTAAGCTAAGGCTTTTATCAACTTATCCACAATTTTATGCATCACTAATAGCAATAGTCTTTATATATTTATATAAAATACAATTAAATACTTATAAGCAAAGGAGTTATTTGGAACAGCTATTTTTATTGTCGAACGAAGTGAGTGAAATGATTCGTTCGGAAATGGAAATTAATTTCCATTTCGCTCACTTCGCTTGATAATAAAAATTCATTTAGTATGTACTTGTCTTTTTTAATTGATTATCCACGAGTTATGCACAAAAAGAGATTTTAGTATAAAAATAAGCTTTGTATATAAATAATAAAAATGATATACTTTGCTTATAATAAAAATGATATGACACTACCCAAACTAAATAAGGAAATTATTATCACAAGTACGTTTATCTTTTTTTGCTTGCTTGGCTATATTTTTTTTCCAGCAAATGGAATTTTTCAAAACAGAAGTGTTGCCGTTTTATTTTTAGTGATTTTACCCTATTTGTATAATAAATTTTTTTTAAAAAAGAAAAATTTATTTGCAAAATTTATTTCTATTGGGGACTGGAAAAAAAATATAAAATATTTAATAATAGGGCTATTGATCGCGGCATTAATTATATTGATTTTTTTCAAATACACCGAACTGGCGCAGCATTATTTTTTGCCAAAAAATGTGAAAAGTAATTTTATTAACTTCATTGTTTATGAAATAACGGGAATAGTATTCACAGTGGCTATTTATGAAATTTTCTTTAGGGGTTTTATTCAATTGTATTTTTCAACTTTTTTTGGAAAATGGGCTGTTTTGATACAGTTTTTAATTTTTTCAGCACTTATGTTAGCTCTTGGTTTGCCTTATTGGTTTTATATAACGTATTTTGTTTTTACGCCCTTTGCAGGTTGGATAGTATATAAAAGCGAATCCCTGCTGTATTCTTTTATTGGTCAATGTCTTTTTATTATTGCAATAGATGTAAGTTTTATTGCTTTGTTTGTGAAATAAATAGATATTAACCCCGTGGCAAGCCTGCCTGCCGGTAGGCAGGCCCTGAACCCTATGGGTTTCCGCGTCCCGTCTCGCCTGAGGCTTAGCCGAGGTGGACAAGCCGCGAGGTATTAAACCAATTTGATGTCATCGCTCGCTCGGAAACGAAAATTCATTTTCGTTTCGCTCGCTTCGTTCGACAATAAAAATATGAAAATAAAAAAAATAAAAGTTTTAGCAGTAGCACTGCTTTTTGAATTAGTGTTTTCAATAGCAAATCCAATTGTTGTTCACGCCGATGTTTGGCAAAACACCGACGGTGATCCAGGGACACCCGTTTTAAATGGTGTTGTTATTAAAATTGAAAAACAAATTGGCGGCGGTATTTTTAAAGTATATGATCTTACTGGCCACAGTTCGGCTATTTTTGATGTAAATGATGTTTATGCTGCTAGTGGATTCACTGTTGATGGTGGAGAACTAGCTTTTACTGGGAATTCAAGCGATTTTGTTTGGAAGGGTGATAATAATTTGCCAGTGAAGACGGGATATGAAATGCCAACGAGCAATGGTCAATATTTTTGTTTTTCAGATAAGAGAATTCCTGGTTTCTGTAATGCCCTAAGAACTTCCTGTGGAGTAACTAATCCCGGGGACACTTGTAGTGTTGCAATAGCAAAAGTTTATGATGAAAAAATGCAGGACCTCTTGCAAGCGGAATTGGATACTAAATTTACTGCTGCCGGGCTAGATAAAGAAAAAGCTAATGAGGCTATAGAGGAATGTGGGGGGGATTTAAGCTGTATTGATAAGGTGTTAATTGGTTTAACTAATGAACCAAGTTATGCAAGTGGGGGCGCAACAAGTAGTTTTAATGACCCGCTTAGTGTTTCTAGTTTAAGCGATCTAATCAACTCTAATTCCAGCGAGTTTGGAGCAGCAAATGCAGCCGATAATGATTGGGGAAATTCGCAATCAAAAACACCAGCCCCAAAAGTAGATGTTATATTTAATTCATCAGCAACTAGTACGCAAGCAAACTCAACAATGAAGGCAACTGCTATTCCTAGTTTTTTTAATAATGCTTCTGATCCCAAAGAACTTTATTTCACCTGGTATTTAAAGCGAAAAGACTGCGGATTAACCAATAGTAAGGAGCCAGGAGATGTAGCAAGTTGCGACTTGGATGATGATGACAAAATTACGGAAAATGATTGGAAGATAGCGGCTGCAAAAATAATTGTTGCAAAATCTTTCGATAAGGAAGATGTTGATTATGATGAATTTCCGCAAGGAATGAATTCCCAATCTTCAGCCTATACCGCCATTCCTGAAATTAGTAAAATGAAAGGCGAAACCAAGACTGATATTGGTTGGATAAATGGATTTTTAAGAAAAGATAATGGAGAATTGGAAGATGAAAATAGTGAAGACGAAAGCGTTGCGAATTGCTATGTGAAAGCACCCAAATCAGGACGAATTTATGAAATACGAAAAGTGACACATACTTTTGAGGATGAATGCCCTGAAAATTATCAAAGAGCCTGCGTGTCAAATCAAAAAGCGAACTGCTCCGTATTGAATCCCTTATTTTCTCAAACAGATAAAGACGCGGCAGCTTTAACGGTGCCTCCCGTGGAGTATAATATAAGCCAATCAATTACTAGTGAATTTGATGTTTGTGCTGTTTCTTCAGTAAAAGAGGATAACTCGGATGTAAAATGTGGAATAGAAAATAATGATGCATTGATGAATTTTAAAACTAGTGTCTCTTGTGGAGCAGGTAAATATGCAATATGTGTTAAAAAAGGAAATGACTATAGCAAGGAGAAGTTATCTAGTCAGAATTTGGAACTTATTGATACGACGCCAAAAACACTAGGTGTTATTGTGGGGATAACTCCCGGCATCGAAAATGAAGAAGAAAATACAAAAAAAATGTGTAGCGCAGTTGCCAAGGCTGATCCAATAAATACAGGGCTTTTTTTAAAGGATACTCCGATCTATAGCGCTGCGAATGAAGATTGCAAATATCTTCAAAGTAAAAGCATAGCTGGATTAAAAGATGCTGAGGGCAGTGTTATTATTGAGGGAAATAGTAATTTGCAACCAAAATGCCAATTCGAAAGGGGTGCAAATTTATGTAAACATCTTTTTCCTAATCTACCAAAGGATATAAAAAGCAATAGCGGCGATCAAGCACTTGTGGGTGACGGAGAATTTAATATTGCTGAAAAGAAATTTTGGGGTACGGATCCATCAAAACCTGATACTCTTGGAGTTGGAAAAGATGAAGAAAGAATAGTTGGACTAGGAATCGACAGTTTTGAATGGATGTATTCATCCGGAGACCAAATTGGAGTTGCTGTTGAAGGTGAGGGCATAACACCAACGGACCATGCTGATTCTTCATATCAAAGAATGTGGGCATTTCCAAATGGAAAATGCGATGCATTAGATGAGATGGAATCAAGCGATTCAATAGATCCCGAAAAACCAAATAAAAATACTCGTGGTTTCTATATGGATGGCGCAAAAGGAATTTTAACTGCAGAAGTGGACCTAGACGAATGTCTTAAAGATAATTTATTAAATCCGGCTGAGACAGGAACATCAAAAATGACGGTTGCACTTTCTGCTACACCTGAAAATCCAATTAATGATGTGAATGGGGATGGTGATATTTTGAATGTTTCTGCATTTGAAAGTGGCGGATTGGATAACGCACTGTACACATGGTCTATTCAGAAAAGCAGGGATGGTTCCGCAGCGCCAATTGATACGACACAGTGGATGGATGTGACCACTGCATTTGAAGATGCGGGGTCTATTACTGAAGAAAGTAAACAAGGGTTGAATAAAAATAATTTCGCAATCAATTTAAACTTAAAAAACTCCATCATTAATCAGAATATGAATAATAGTTCATATTCTGGAGTATTTTATATTAAAGTAAGAGTTAGAATAGCAGGAAGCGCAGCTGATGGTGAGCAAAGCGCAGTAGGTGAAGTGATTGTAAGGGTTAAGACTCAAGAAAATGAAATAATTGCCTATCCTGTAACCGCAACAAATGAAGGAATGCTTAGTTTAAATAAGGGACTTACGGGACAATCACTAGCTTTATGCAAGGAAAATAAAGCTAATTGTTTTGTTATGAAAAACCAAATCATTGGACTTGAAGTGCCTTTGGCATCTAAGCAGCTAACAAATTTCTCATGGAAGGTTAATGGAAATGATATTTCATGCGGCCCAAACATATCTTCCAGCTGTTCTGCTGGCGGTAATAAATTATTTTTACCTATCTTGGGAAATGAAGGCGAGTCGTTGATTATTTCAGCTTCGGCACTGGATGAAAAAAATGAATCCGTTGAAATACGTAGGAATTTTATTATAGGCTCAACTCAGTTGCAAATAATGACAACAGATGATCCCAACAGTTCTTGTGGTTTGCAATGCCTAAATAATAATAGTGTATGTAGGAAATATTTAGGGCGTTACAACTATCCGAACGGTGCTACAAAGGAGGATTGTGCAGAAGACGTTTGGGAAACACGAGAAGGAAATAACGTAACCTTTGTTGCTGGAGGACAAACTGGTTTTGACTGGACTATTGATGGTCAATCGATTCCTGAATTTAGGGATAAAAATCAGATACCACTAACGATTGATAAGCCATCAGGCAGTAGTTATAATATTGGGCTTATTACCTATCCCTTGCCAGACAGCAAAATTCAAACGAAAAATATACAAAAAGCGCTTTATAAAAACTGGGGAGTTACTTCTCAAGAGGAAACCGAAGTAAATAAAAGTGCTAATATGCAACTCAATGTAGTTGATGGAGTTGGACAATCAATGGTGAGCGCAAAACAAACCAGTTTTGCTGCGAGTTTGATTACTCATTTACCGCAGCAGTTTATGTTTTTATTGAAAATTGCTCTTACCACACTGTCTATTCTCATGATAACCAGCCTTCTTTTCGCTTTAATGCCAGAAACTATGTTTAGACAAAACGAATAAATCAAGCACATCTTATTTTGGATCAAAAAACAAATGCAATTCTTTTGCATTTGTTTTTTATACAATAAAAGTGTGATATAATCCTTTATAGAATTGCGGAATCTAACTTCCTGCGTTTTTACTTTAGTAGTAAAATGAAAAACAAAACCAAATTCTCAATATATTTTTTTCTCCTATGCCTAGGAATATTTTTTGGTGATTTAAATTCGTCGCAGGCTAAAACGGAA
>LBTS01000025.1 GCA_000992165.1 Candidatus Moranbacteria bacterium GW2011_GWC2_37_8
GAAAACTGGAAAAGAGATTAGAATCGGAATGCTTGATCCGAATAACGCCGAAGCAATTTCTTTTATAGAAAAATTGAAAAATGATAATGGATGGATTTTTCATCTGTATGTTATTTCACGTTCCTCTTTGGAAAAAATCTGGAAAAGATATGCTGAAATTCCACTTTTGGAAAATTTGGAGGCTTTGCAAATCAGTCTTAGTGGAGAAGATTTGGAAAAATTCGAAAATGAATTTGGCTCAATGCTGGATTTGAAAAATCGCATCAGAGAAATTCCAACGACACAGATTATTTCCATCATTATGGCTGGCGCAGTAAAGATGAAAGCCAGTGATGTCCATTTTGAACCGCAAGAAGAAGAAGTGAGAATGAGATTCCGTATTGATGGCGTGCTGCAAGATATCGGCAAATTCCCAAATGACACTTATAAATTTATTTTATCCCGCTTGAAAATGATGGGAAAAATGAAAATCAATATCCGCGATATTGCACAAGACGGACACTTTTCAGTTGAGATGGAAAACGGAAAAATCAATGTAAGAACGAATATCATTCCAGGTAATCATGGGGAATCAGTTGTGATGCGTCTTTTGAGTCAGGCTGACATTATGCTGAGTGTCGAAGACTTGGGTCTTCGCGGATTGGCTTATGAACATGTGCAAAAAGAAATTGCCAAACCTCATGGAATGATTTTGACAACGGGACCAACAGGCAGCGGAAAAACAACGACGCTTTACGCGCTGGTGAATAAACTTAACACTGCCGGCGTTAAAATTATTACTATTGAAGATCCGATCGAATATGAAGTGAAAAATGTTTCTCAAACGCAAGTTGCTAAAGACAGGAATTATACTTTTGCGGAAGGTCTTCGCGCTGTTGTGCGTCAAGATCCAGATGTAATTTTGGTTGGTGAAATTCGAGATGATGAAACCGCTGACATTTCGGTTAATGCTGCTCTTACTGGTCATCTTGTGCTTTCAACTTTGCACACGAACAATGCGCCTGCTTCTATTCCGCGATTTATTGAACTTGGAATCAAACCTAATTTGATTGCGCCATCATGTCCGCATTGCAGGGAAGAATATGCGCCAGCGCGTGAAACTAGCGATTCGATCAAAAAAATTCTTTCGATCATTTCTCCTAAGGCAAAATTGGAAGTTCCTAAGGAAATTGAAAAACTATACCGACCAGTTGGCTGTGATAAATGTCACGGGCTCGGATTTAAGGGACGAATTGGAATATTTGAAGTTTTGACAATCAGCGAAAATATTGAAAAATTGATTTTGGAAATGGGAGGCGAAAGAGAAATCACTCAGACAGCCTTGGAAGACGGCATGATTACTATGGCTCAAGATGGAATTCTGAAAGCTATTGAAGGGTTAACTTCGATGGATGAAGTTTGGCGAGCAACTGGTCAGACTGAATTTCTGGAAGAGATTTATGAAAAATTGATGGAGCAATCGATGTCTCGAGCTATTGATATTTCAGAAGAGGATTTGAATACGGTTTCTGATAACATGACTTCGATTGAAACACTTAGGCAGCTTATTGAAAGTACGAATCAGAAAAATATCGCTAAATATGTTTTTGCCAGCAGTCTTATTTTGAATGTTGGAGATATTCATATTGAACCAGAAGAAAAAGATGTAAAGATTCGTTACCGCATGGATGGAATCTTGCAGACGATTGCAACAATTCCACTTACTGAATACCCAAGCTTTTTGGGAACTATCAAGTTCCTGAGCGGATTCAGCACGGAAGTTCGCGGCGGTGTGATGGATTCGCGTTTTACGATTGCTCTTGAGAAACCATTTAAAAATGTTACCGAAACAAAAATCGATGTTCGCGTTTCTGTGATTTTGGGAGGATATGGAGAAACTGTCGTGATGCGACTTTTGAACAAATCAGCAGTTGCGCTTGATTTGCAAAAATTGGGGAAAAAACCAAATGGAGTTTTCCTGAACACCGGTCCGACCGGCTCAGGAAAAACCACGACACTTTATAGCATTTTGAAAATTTTGAACAATCCTGAAGTGAAAATAATTTCCGTGGAAGATCCGATTGAATATCAACTCGATGGAATTTTGCAGACATCAGTCAACGACAAAGAAGGATATACTTTCGCAACAGCGCTTAGGGCATTGCTTCGTCAAAATCCTGACATTATGATGATTGGTGAAATTCGCGATGAGGAAACGGCAAACATTGCAGTGCAAGCAGCTCTCACTGGTCACTCAATCCTCTCTACGCTTCACACAAATGACGCAGCAGGCTCTATTCAACGTTTGATCAATATGGGCGTGAGAGGCGATGATTTGGCAACAGCCGTGAACGCCCTGATGGCTCAGCGTTTGGTACGAAAACTTTGTGATTGCAAAACTCAAAGGGCTATGACTGAAGAAGAAAAAGTTTCCATGCAAAAAGTACTCGGAACGCTTTCTGAAAAATCCGGAATTGTGATTCCGCAGATGGAAAATGTGTATGAACCCAATGGATGCGAAAAATGTAATAAGATTGGATACAAAGGCCGCACGACAATCAGTGAAATTTTGGTTGTTGATCGCGACATTGAGGAATTGATCACTCAAAGTGCGTCATCTTCACAAATCAGAGACAAGGCCATTGAAAACGGAATGATTGCAATGCAGCAAGACGGAATGCTGAAAGTTTTGGAAGGAGAAACAAGTTTGGAAGAAGTGGAGAGAGTGGTGTAGGGCAGTTGGTAGGAATTAGGAAGTAGGCGGTAGGAAATGCAAATTTAGCAAAAGTAATACAAAATCATAAAACGAAATATTTATTTTTTACTCGCCTTGCCCTCTCGGGTCGGCCGGACGTCGTAAAAAACAAATATTTCGTTTTATATTGGTATAAAAAAGAAGGCGGTGCCGTTTGGCTCCGCCTTCTTTATCTATAGAGATAGGACATCTATTTTTCAAGACTCTTTAATAGTTCCGCAATTTGCTTTATTGATCCTGCTGCTTCCCAAGTATCCTTTTTCACAAATCCAACAGCGCCGGCTTTCAGAAAATCAGTAGCATCTCCTTCAGAGGAAAAACCAACGACTTTTGTTTTTGGATATTTTTGCAAAATACTTCTAGTAACATCAGCTCCATTTATGCCATTGGCAAGTTTTCTATCCATTAAAATCACTTCCGGCGCTTTTTCAATGATTTGCTCGGCAAGTTCTTCTATGGACTGTTGCTCATGTAAAACAAATCCAGCATGATCATTAGTTGATACAATCAAATCGGGAACGTAGCTTGTTAAAATGTTTCGCAGATCATCAACCATAACAATCCTCTTTCCCTTGAGGATTTCAGTACCATCTGGCGCTTCTTTCAATTTTAGCCATTTTGATTTACTGCCAAGTTCTTTCATGGCCTCATTTATCTTATTTAACAAAATGCCATGGTTATTATTTTCTTTCGGCTTTGCTTCAAATATCTCAAATTTTACAGGATGAACTTCTTGGGACTTTGCTTCGAAAATTAATCTTAATTCAAGATTAGATTCTTCGCAGAATTTATGGATAAGTTCCAATTTTCCAAGAGTAGTACTGAATCCAATAAGCACCCGCCCGTTTTCTTTAAGATGACTCTTTGCTTCTTTAATAAATCTTTCTGTTGCTTTGTAGTCTGGATCATATACTGCTTTTTCTAAATCAGAAATTTCGCCTTCTTCAATGAGTCCAAACGGGGTATTCCAAAATATAGTATCGAACTTTTCTCCTTCTTTTAGCGCATCATATAAATCTCCTTGTCTAACTTCAACTTTTTCATTTAGTTTGTGTTTTTCGATGTTTGCCCGAGTGTTAGCGACTGCGGCAGGATTAATATCTATTGCTAAAACTTTTTCTGCCCCTCGCAGTGCCTCTGTTATGGAGATTGCTCCTGTGCCAGGACCTATTTCTAATATTTCTTCTCCTTCTACGAGCGGAAAATTTTCAGCAAATAATTCAGTATCGAAAAAGTATTTTGGAGAAAATACGTTTGGCAAAACTTTAAATTCTCTTCCGCAAACAGTCACAGTATAGGGTTCCTCTTCCTTTTTGCTATCTTCAAGAACTTTTCTTGTCCCCTCAACATAATCTTTGTATTCCAATGCCTTTTTTGTTTCATGCTCTTTGCCATTTGGCATTTGATCGTATATGCTCATTGTTTTTGTCTTTAATAATTCTTTATACATTATATCAAAAATATAAGATAAAAAAAGTAAAGCATTGGTTTGAAAATAATTTTTCCCTTATGAATCCACCACAATGATGAACTCGATGAGAGAGGCGAGGGAAGTTAGAATCAACTTTCTCGCCTGACTGTTAATCACTAAAGTACTCATGACTGCACCAGCTGTCTGACAATGCCAAGCCGCCGCGAACTTCACATGCTTCATGATGTCGACCCTCGTTAATCAGATGTGTCTTTTCGCAATATTTTGCCACTGCTTTGTCCGCTTTCCCCTGATTTTCTGCGAATATGAATACTATACTGGAGCCAAGCGGGGATTTCATTTTGTAGGCGTATGCGAACATTTGAATCTCCTTTTCCTAGCCTGCGATTGCTCGTCAGGACTTACTGGATAGTTGAGGTGATTAACTTTTGAATGAACTTACTAAGAATGAATCCGTTATTCATCCTAACAACGCATTATAATGTGAAATTGCAATAATGTCAATTATAATGCCCTTTAAAATAGTCAAAATTTTGCTAAATTAAGCCAAATATAAAACTTGTAGTCAGTATTATTGACATAATAACAAATATGAGATATAATCAAATTAATGATTAAAATATGTGATTTCAAAGTCCTTTGCGATAAAAAACAATTCTAATGCAACTTGAAGAAGTTTTAATTCATCTCGGTCTTAATGAAAAACAAGCCAAAGTGTATTTGGCTGTTTTGCAATTGGGAAAAGGCAGTGTGCCTGGAATTTCATCCAAAGCTGGAACCAAAAGGCCGACCACATATTTGATTTTGGAAGAATTACGCAAAAGGGAGCTGGTAAATCTGCTTCCGAATAAAGTTAAAATCTTATATACTGCCAAATCGCCTGAAGTATTGCTCGAAGAACAAAGAGAAAAGCAGCACATGATCAAACAAAACATGCCGGAACTTATGGCAATGTTTAATGAGAAAATGGAGAAGCCGAAAGTCACATATTATCAAGGAGAAAACAATATTGTGAAGCTCTACGATGAGATTTTTAAGGAAAGAGAAATTATGTTTTATGGATCCATCGCTTCAATTAATCCAGAAGTTTATAAGAAAGTTGAAAGATATTTGGATTTTGTAAAGAAAGAAAAACTTAATGTGCGTGAAATTTTGCAAGCTGATGAGAAATCCCTCGAATTTAAAAGGCAAAATGAATCTGAAAATCATCAAATAAAAATCGTTAGCGAAAAACGTCTTCCAACTGACAATATGATTTTCGGTAATAAAGTAGCAATCATTACATATAAAGACGAGCCGATGGCAGTTGTCATCGAAAGCAGCGATGTTGTTGATACTTATAAATCAATGTTTGAGATGGTTTGGAATAGTATATCCTAGCAGTATTTTGCATTCTATCCCGCGCAATATGAAGTATGACCCTTCGGGTTATAAACTCCGGCGAAGCGCAAGTGATGCGCGTTAAGAAATTTTTGCGAGACGACCCGAGAGGCGCAGTAAAAATTTTAGCGAAGAACGCCGCGCTTGCCACAGTATCTTCATCTGCGTGAAGCTTTCTTTGTAACTTTCTTTCGGGGGAAAGAAAGTTAATTCAGTTATACGTCAAAAATAAAGATTAAAACTTAATTTAATTCACAAACTAAAAAAGTTAGGTGAAATAAAGTCAGGGATTCTTCTCCGCCAGCTGGCGGAGAAGAATGACAATGAATGGCGTGCACTAAGTTCTGGATTCCCTGCCTACCGGCAGGCGGGCGGATCAAGTCCGGAATGACAATGTGAGATACAAAAAAACCGCTATTGCTAGCGGTTTTTTTAGATGATTGTTTTCATTAATCTGTAGACAAGTCCCAGAAGACGGATCCTCCGGGGAAGCAACAGTGTCGAGGTGCACCACAGCCGAAACCGCAATACCCATGTCTGGACAAAAAAGTTGCCGATATTGAAGGCAAAAGATAGAAGCCTCCAACTGTCTACAGGTTAATAAAAACAAATATTTATGGGTACTTCTCTCACTCGATTGTCTATGTTAGCATAGCTTTCATTTCTTGTCAAGTGCCTTTTGGGTGTTCTTTGAAAAACACGTTATTCCTTGCTGTAAAGCCAAAAAATTAAAAATAGCGTCTTAATGCTTTCAAATTATAATACGTTTAAGGCGCGTATTTGTTTCATGAATGTTATACAAACATATAAACAGGAAAACATAAAATCATTTAGATAATTTGGAAATGCGACTGCTAGCAAGGTGATACCTTGAAATGTTAGGATGATAACATGTTTTTATGCTAAAATATGAATAACTAGCGAATATTTGTTGAATGCTTGAATGCTTGAATGCTTATATGATTAAATGTAAAGAAAATGATAACAACATCTGACGAACAAGAAGAGGATATTAGCCTGGATACCACACTCCGTCCTCAAAGATTGAGCGAATATGTCGGGCAGCAAAAAATCCGCAAGAATTTGCAGATGTTTATTGATGCTGCCAAAAAACGTGGAGAATCAATCGAACACGTTTTACTTTATGGTCCAGCGGGACTCGGAAAGACTACATTAGCTCATATTATTGCTCATGAAATGGGTGTTAATATAAAAGTGACGTCAGGTCCTGCTATCGAAAGAGTAGGAGATCTCGGTTCAATTTTGACGAATCTGCAAGATGGAGATGTGCTGTTTATTGATGAAATCCATCGCTTAAATAAGCTTATCGAAGAAGTTTTATATCCAGCTATGGAAGATTACAAACTGGATGTGATTATCGGCAAGGGACCGTCAGCTCGAACACTTCAACTTGATTTGCCAAAATTCACTTTGATTGGTGCAACAACCAGACTTGGGGCGCTTTCCAATCCACTTAGGAATCGTTTCGGGGCCATTCATAGGTTGGAATTTTATGATGAAGATGAAATGAGAAAAATTGTGCATCGCTCTGGAAAAATTCTCGGAATAGGACTTGATGAAAGTGGAGCAGGTGAGATTGCACGGTCTAGTCGAAAAACTCCTCGTGTAGGAAACAGAATCATCAAGCGGGTTCGAGATTTTGCGCAAATTAATGATCATGACATTATCACTAAGGATATTGCACGCAGCGCGCTTGAAATGATGGACATCGATGAACTTGGACTTGAGCCGAATGATAGATATATTTTGGAAACGATTATTTCAAAATTTAATGGCGGTCCAGTCGGGATCCAAACGATAGCAGCCGCGACTTCAGAGGAGGTTGAAACTATTGAAGATGTTTATGAACCTTATCTTATTCAGCTTGGTTTTTTGACGCGTACTCCGCGCGGGCGTATGGTAACTGAAAATGGCTACGCACATCTGGGTCATCCTGTTCCTGAAAATCATTTAGGAAAAATGCTCTAGACGTGTGGTATAATAAAGTTGAATCAAGAATTAAGAATTATGTATTATGCATTTTTCTTAATTCGCAATTCATGATTCATAATTCTTGTAAATAAATGCTCATTCCTATTTTTCAAATTTTATATTACCTGATGCTCTTTGCGATGTTTTTGATGAGCATTTTTATTGTTTTTCATATCGTTTTCTACTCGTATACTTTTGCTTCAAAGATTTTAATGCTGGCGATTTTTGTGCCGGTAGTCGGGGTTTTGCTATTCACTAACCTTCTGCTTTTTTCAACATTGCCGCTGGACAGGATCTTTTCAGGAATGCTTCCTTAGAGCGATTCAAACTTGAATTGGATAATTATGCTGATCCGGAAGTGAAATTAAAAAAGTTTTATATCTAAAAATAAGAGGTAATAAAAATAAAAATAAAAAAAGAAATTCTACTGGTTTTGGAACCATTTGAATTTCTACTTTCGGATGGATGGATTTTCAAAATATCATTTCAAGGATTTAGGCGAAAGCGAGGATATCGTTATGGTTCTTCATCGTAATTGGTTCTATCTTTTGCAGCAATTCTTTCTAGTTTTTTTGATTGCAGGAATCTTTTTTGGGAGTCTAATTTTTATTCCTCAATACTTTCCTGATTTTTTGAGTGGCGTAGACAGGCCTGTTTTATTATTTGCGCAAAACTTTTTTATGCTAGCCCTTTGGATTTATAGTTTCCTGATTTGGGTTGATTATTATTTTGATATCTGGATCATTACGAATGAGAGAATTATTAATATTGAACAAAAAGGGATGTTTACGCGGAAAGTTAGCGAGATGACCTATGCAAAAATTCAAGATATTTCCACTGAAGTAGTTGGCTTTATTCCCACGATTATAAATTTTGGAGATGTGAAGGTGCAAACAGCGGGTGAAAATGAAAATTTTGTCTTCCGCACGATTTCGGATCCATATCATGTTAAAAATATTTTGGCTGAGATGCAAAAGAAAAGTAAAACTTCTTCCACGGAAAGATTTGGAGAAATGATAAAGGAAAAAATTCAAGGAGAATAGTTATTATATCAATGTCATTTCGAGTGAAACCGAGAAATCTTGTATATAGCGAGCGCTCGAGGATGGCAAGTGAATTCGGGTGAATAAAAAAATAAAAGCGCTGGCCCGCGGGATTTTTGTCCTACGGGTTAAAAAATCATTCAAATATCAAGCACTGTTGGTGTCACTTTTTGTGGCGCTTTTTGTTTTCCAGGCAAGCGCGCAGCAGGAATTTCCAGTTCTTATCAATGAAATTTATGCTACGGACAGTAATGATTGGATCGAATTGTATAATGGCGGCGATTATGATATCGACCTGGCAACTGAAGATTTCCGTTTGTATAAGTCAGTTTCATCATCTCCATCGCTTCTTATGCGCATCGGAAATGCAGCGGATGGCTCGTACCCACGCGGAACCATGATAAAATCAAAAGGATATTATTTGATAGTTCGCGATGACGCTTCGGAAAATATAAAAGATGTGGCTGACGCTATTTGCACTAAAGACTCTTTCACTTGGGGTGAAGACGGATATACGCTTTATCTTGGCAACAATGCCATCACGAATGCTCATGATCCCGACATTGTTGATATGGTGAGATTTGGATATGTTGACGAGACAGATTCTGCGCCAAAAATAGTCGAAGATAAAAGTATTGGTAGGCTCGGTGGAATCAGCACAAATGACAATAGTGAAGATTTTAGTTTGCAAAATCCGACTCCCGGTGAAGAAAATGAAGAATTTATTGAAGAAGAAGAGGAGGAAGAAGAAGCGGAGGAAAAGGAAATTCCAGAGCCTGCAAAAATTTATTCCGACAAAATCAGACTTAACGAACTTTTGCCAAATCCGGAAAAGGGCGATGAGGAATATATTGAACTTTATAATGCTGGAAGCGCTCAAGAAGATTTGTTTGGCTGGACATTGCATGATGGTTCAAAATCAGGGGAATACAAATTTGCTGAGCATGTTATTATTGGCGCGCAAGATTTTTTAGTTTTACTAAAAAATGTTTTTGATTTTGCACTGAATAATTCAGGCAAAGAAACAGTGACATTGAGAGATGCGGCAGGAAAAATTGTTTCCGAAGTTTCATATAGCGGAAGCAAGAAAGGTGTTTCATATAATTCTGATGGAACTGTTTGGCGCTGGAGTAAATTTTTGACGCCAGGAAAGGAAAACATCTTTAATAGTCAGCCGTATGGAAAAATAAAAATACCAAAAGATGTTTATGAAAAAGTGTATGCTGATTTTTCGGTGGGCACAGGCGACGCTGATGGCGATACGGTCAAAGTCACTTGGGATTTCGGAGATAAGCATAAAAGTTATCTGGCAAAAACAAGGCATAAATATTTGAAAAAGGGAACATATAATGGGTCGGTAAAACTTTCAGATGGCAATGAAGACGTTGTTCATGAATTTATAATCAAAGTGGAAGAAATTCCTCATCCCAAGGTTAGAATTACTTTTGTAAATGCAAATCCAAAAGGAAGTGACACAAAAAATGAAACAATCACAGTTGAAAATAAATCGAAAAAGAAAATAAACTTGAATGGTTGGAGTATTGCAACCGGTTGGAAAAAATTTGCGAACCATCCAATCAAAGAAGATGTTGAGATCAAGAAAAATAAAGCAAAAGAAATCACAAGAGAAGTCTCAAGTTTCACTTTGAATAATAAAAAAGACAAAATCGAACTTCGTTATCCGGATGGAAAAGTCGCGTATAGCGTGAAATATAAAAAAGAAGATGGCATTGAAGAAGGAGAGGTTTATAGAAAGATAAAAGGGGGATGGGAATGGTATCAAAGTCAAAAGTCCATCAAGTTTATCAAGTCTATCAAGCAATCAGTCGAAATAGATATCACTAGTAACTCGTCACTGGTCACTGAAAACTCAGTCATCAAGTCATCTGTCAGTGAGATGCAAGAAGATGTAGATTCGTCATTAATTTCTGAATTTCCTGTCACTGGATCACTTGTCACTGAAATTCCTGTTGAGGTTGAAGTGGAAAATAAATTTATTACGCTCAATAATGAGCTTGTTGAAATCGAATTGCTAAAAGTGAATCCACGCGTGCTTGGCGTAGAATCCGTTAGGGAAGTCGATGGCCAATATCTTTTGACACCTGAAATTCCAGAGCAAGAGCATTATGCAGTTGTGTTTTTAAAAAGTATTTCTTTGAAGATGAATTCAAAATTAAATTCTTTGCTAAATTATTTTTTCAAATAAAAAGTAGACAGAAGTCGGCAATTGCCAAGATCTGTCCAAATTTGTGTAAATAAAAAAATATTACAAATCGGTGCATATGCATTAATTCGTAATATTTTAGTCGAAGAAAAAAAGGCAATGGAGGATCCCATTGCCTTTGATTTGTGATCGTATTTATTGCACTGAAAAGAAACTTTTTCCAAATTCAAGAAGAAAATTTTTCAGCTTGCGGTTCTGTCTTTTGTATTGGTAGTCATATTCGCAGGTGAAAATTTTTCTTGAATCTGGATCTTTTTTGCAGGATGAGTAGGATAGAAATTCTTCAATATGGTATTTAATTTTCCCTTTTTTATCTTTCCACATGTGAACGGTGAAATTTTTCTTACCAATTTTAATAGCAAAACTAACTGTAAAAATTTCAACGTTATCGGTTTTTTTCATTTTATCCCCCTAAAATCCAGCATAATGATTGATTTGATTAGTGGGCAAGGGAAATAGACTTATTTCCCTTGCCTTTGGTTTGTTCGCTTAAGTTACGTAATTTGATGGAATTTTGTGCAAAATATCCGTTTCGATCGCATTAACTACATGAGGAAATCTGTCCTCGTGTTCGCTAGCAGTAATACACATTGTCCATTTGCCATCAATTAATTCATCGCAATGCCATAGTACATATTTTACTTTGAAACGAGTAGACGCGGATGTATACTTTTCGCGATTCATGAAGGTTAGACAAAAATTTTTGCCTTCAAGTTGGTATGGAATGAATGGCACATTTATTATTCTCGTAAACTCCCTTCTTGCTGTATGATCCTGGTTTGTTTCAATTATTATGTGCGTTAAGACAGAATAGATTTTCATGGCACAATCTCCTTTGTTATTAAATTTTTTAATGAACCTATCTCCTATGAATCCATCACGATGATGAACTCAATGAGAGACCCGTCGTTGCTTAATAGCTCGGACGGGCATGGAATTTAATATTCAATTTTGAACATTTCAGTTCCTTTTTGAAGTTCCAGAATTATATATCCTGAATCTTCGTGATAACAGACAGGACTGTATGGATCATCTGGATCGGCGTTTTTCTTAATTACCGCATACCAGAGACCTGAAAGTTCCAATTCAGCCTCCTCCTTTGTTGTATGGGCTGAATGAAACTCTCTTTTTGTCCCACTGCCACAATGACTTCCTCGAAGTTCCCATCCATCACCTGGGTAGCTTGGATGAAAATCATATTGGCTGTAATTATAATTTGTTATTTTTATAATCAAGAATATGCTTTCCATTGTCTGAATCACCTCCTTTCTTTTGCGGATATTTTGCCGTTACTTTAAATAGTCAACGAAGGTAAAAATTAAATCGTAATCATAACATTCGCCAGAGATGTCCTTATGTGAAACCCCAAACATCTTTGTTAACGTCAGCATAAAATGCCTTACGTCAGACTCTGTTTTGCATGGCAAAATGATTTTATTGTCACCCGAACCCCAGTGACCAATAGAATCATTTACCTTGCCCCAGGATGCAACAAATCCAAACGTTTCTCTTTTAATGAAGATGATGATGCCTGGAGTAACACTGAATTTTTCCATAATAACTTCCTCCTGTTTTAATTTTGTAAAGAACTTTTCTCTTATGAATTCGCTTGTTAGTGAACTCAATGAGAGAGGCAAGGGAACTACTTTCATTTCCCTTGCCAAATTTTTCAAGAGCCTTGTTTCTCCTTAAGCTTCTCACCGTATTCTTCGCATCCATATTCCATGGGCATCGGATAATGGGAATCTATTTGATCATCTGCATTTATTGTGAAGATTTTCCCGCATATCCCACACATAACTTTCACAGTTTTCTTTTTCATGGCACACTCCTTAGTTGGTGGGTTCTTGAATGAACTGCGTTAGATGTTTTGGTAATTCATCGTAACAGTGCATGATACACCTAAAATATCATAATGTCAATAATAAGCGTCAAGTATTGTAATGACGGGGAGTGCATAAAACCATATGTTGCCTAAATTAAGCAAAATATTGACAAAATTGGCCAGTATGCTATGCTGTAAATGTTGACGTAAAGAGTCGACATATAATAAATACCTGTCATTCTGAACGCAGTGAAGAATCCCGTAATATTACAGTTAATAAAATAAAGCTCGGGATCCTTCGACTTCACTTCGTTTCGCTCAGGATGACATACTGGAGATATGGATATAAAAAATACATTAGAACAAATGGGGTTGGGTGGGAAGAAAGCGGATGTATATCTGGCTGCTTTGGAATTGGGCTCAAGCAGTGTGATGACTTGCTATGACATTTTGCTGGATCTTATTCATGAAGGTTTGATTTCTGAAACCTCGAAAGGCAAAAAACGTCTTTTTGTAGGAGAGGACCCAGAGAAAATTCAAAGAAATCTCAAAAACAAAGAAAGACTCTTTGCAGAAATTTTGCCGCAGCTGCAGTCAATCAATAATGTGCGAGGTTCCAAGCCGAAGATTAGATTCTATGAAGGCAAGGAAGGCATTAAGGAAGTATATGAAGACACTTTGAAATATAATAAAGAGATTTTAGGTTTTGCATCCTATGATGTTATTGGGATAATGGGCAAGGAGTGGGCAAATGAATATCTCGCAAAGCGCATCAAGAATGGAATCTACGGGAAGGGAATTATTCCTGGCACTGAACCGATGCTGCGAGATTATATTTCTAAAGATCAGGAGCAAAGACGTTCAACAAAAGTTATTGATGCAAAGAAATATCCATTCTCAATTGAAATCAATATCTACGGCCACCAAAGCGTGGCGTTGATGTCAGCTAAAGAAGAAATTGCAGTTATCATTGAAGGCGCGGAAATCCACAACACAATGAAACTTATTTTCGAACTTATCTGGGACTTGCTTCCGGAAATCAAAGTAAAATAGTAGAATTGAAATTTTTAGCTATCGCAAGAAATTTCAATTATTGTAATTATGAATTGCAACACTAGAATGCGGTCGTCCAAAAGTGTCACAATGATTTTTAGTGAAAATCGGGAAACGGCTTGAAATTGGCGGTTTGTGATGCTAGTATTAAGGGGTAAAGGGTATAAGGTATCATGTATTAGGTATTATGTATGGGCTCGGAATTGCAATTATTCATACATTATACATTCTACAAAATACATTCTACATAAAACTATGAGTGGACATTCACATTGGGCGGGGATAAAGCAAAGGAAAGGTGTTAATGATGCAAAAAGGGCGAACGTATTTACGAAATATGGTCGGCTTATTACGATTGCAGCAAAAGAAGGCGGCGGAAAGCCGGAAATGAATTTCAAATTGAAAATGGCTATTGATAGTGCGCGCTATGTTAATATGCCGAAGGAAACTATTGAAAGAGCAATCAAGAAAGGAACTGGTGAACTGAAAGATGGCGCAGAAATTGAAGAAATCATCTATGAAGGATATGGCCCCGGGAATGTGGCTATGCTTATTAAGACTGCTACTGATAATCGTAACCGTACCGGAAGCGAAGTGCGTAGCATCTTGACCAAGGCTGGGGGAAAGCCTGCAGCCGAAGGTGGAGTTAAGTTCATGTTCAAGCTTGTCGGGAATATTGCGGTGGCTGTGGGTGATAAGGATCCCTATGACGTGGAAATGGCAGCTATCGAAGCTGGAGCAGAAGACACAATTTTCGAAGGAGACATCGTTGTGGTTTACACTAAAGTTGAAGACTTGCAAAAAGTGAAGGAAAATCTTGATACCATGGGACTTCAAATCGAAGGCGCTGAACTTGTGTATGCGCCAGTGCAAAAAACAGAGCTTGATCCGGAATCTAAGATTGACTACGAAAGACTTTTAGAAAAACTTGATGAAAATGACGACGTGCAGGAAATATACGACAATTTATAATCTACCGATTATAAATTGCAATTTTGAATTCAGAATTTCTAATTTTGAATGAAATCTGAATGGTATAATGCTTTAAACATTAAAAATTCAAAATTAAAAAATTGATTCAAAATTCAAAATTAAAAATTCAAAATTCTGAAACGCTTCGCGTTTTGGGCATTGATCCTGGAACAGCCATTGTTGGCTGGGCTATTTTGGATGAAATTGCTGGAAACGTTACTGCTGTGGCTTATGGGCACATCACAACTTCGCCAAAAAATACTACAGCTGAGCGTCTTTTTGAAGTTGTGAAGGATTTGGAACAGATAATTGAAAAATATAAGCCTCATGAAGCCGCCGTGGAGGACCTTTTCTTTTTTAAGAATGTCAAAACCGTCATGAAGGTTTCCCAAGCTAGGGGGTCAATACTCTTGACATTAGAGAAATTTTGTGTTAACATATTTGAATATACACCGCTGCAAGTCAAACAAGCTTTGACTGGCTACGGCAGGGCAGAAAAGAAGCAAATTCAGCTTATGGTAAAGAATATCCTGAAACTAAAAGAGATTCCCAAGCCAGATGACACCGCTGATGCAATCGCAATCGCGCTGTGCCATATTAATAGTAGAAAGATGCGGGAAATAAAGAATAATTGCTGATAAATTTTCTTTAAGAGTAATTTCTGTTTTAATGCTAATTTCGAATTTTTAATTTCGAATTTCGATTGAATTTTTAATGTTTCAAAATTGAATGATTAAAGCATTCATATTTGATTCAAAACCTGCCTGTCGGTAGGCAAGGTTCAAAATTGGAAATTCAAAATTTATTAGATCCTATGGAAAACGTAAGTCCGTTAATCAAATACTTTATTGAACAAGGCGTGCCGCTTGATACGGTTATTTTGTTATTGATTCTCCCAATCGTTGTGACATTGATTGCCTTTTTCCGTCAGGTGATTGGAATCAAAGCTTTTGGTATCTACACTCCTGCCATCGTTACTTTCGCGTTCTTGGCAATTCCACAGCTTCGCTACGGCGTTCTCATTTTCTGCGTTGTGATTTTGGTTGGAATGCTTTTGCGTTTTGCTCTTAAGGGGCTTCGCATTTTATATTTACCACGCGTTGCGATAACACTTAGTATTATCGCTTTTTCAATTTTAATTTTGCTTAGTGTCGGCGGAGCTATGCAGCGTACGGGTCTTGCTGCTGTTTCTATTTTTCCAATTTTGATTATGATTACGATTGTGGAAAAATTTGTGGCAGCTCAAATTGAAAAAGGAAATCGCGCTGCAGTTATTTTAGCTATAGAAACTCTTATAATCTCATTGGTGGGATATTATCTTGCAAGTTGGCCAGCTCTTATTAAAGGCATAGTGGCTTTTCCATGGATGATTTTGATTACGATTCCTATTAATATTTTCCTAGGAAAATGGGATGGCTTGCGGCTTAATGAGTATATTCGTTTTAGAGAAGTGCTCAAAAATTTGAAATAATTATTTGCTCCCCTGCGTGCTTAGGATTTGGTCTTCATCCATAATGAGAAATTGATGATATTATGTTAGAAATGCTAGAAATTTTTAAGAATGGAAATAAATTGCTCGGCATGAATGCCCGCAATCTTGATTACATTCGTCCATACAATCGAAAAAGGGCAAAAAGGTTGGCAGATGATAAAATCTTAAGCAAAAGAATGCTTAAGAGAGGTGGAATACCTGTGCCAAAACTACTTGCAAAAATAAAGTCTGTCGAAGAATTGGAAGATTTCGATTGGACTTCTTTGCCGTCTTCTTTTGCTTTGAAGCCTAATCGTGGTTATGGCGGCGGCGGAATCTTAGTTGTGTATGGTCGTAAAAAACCTTCACGCAAGGACATATTAAAGTGTGAAGAAGGTGAAATTCCTCAGCCGGTGTGGGTGAAATCAGATGGAAAAACTATCACTGTCGATGATATTAAAAATCACATCCTTAACATTCTTGACGGTGCTTTTTCTTTGGCTAATATGCCAGACATCGCTTTTTTTGAAGAGCGTCTGACCTTGCTTAAACTTTTTAAACCTTATGCCTACAAAGGAATCCCCGATATTCGCGTGATTGTGTTCAATAGGATTCCGGTTATGGCTATGCTTCGTCTTCCAACCAAAGAATCAGGCGGTAAGGCTAATCTTCAACAAGGAGGAATCGGAGTGGGAATTGATTTGGCGACAGGCGTTACCACAACTGCCGTATTAGGGAAGGGAAATATTATCGACTACGTACCTGGAACAAGGATGCTTCTTTCGGGTATTAAGATCCCATACTGGAAAGAGATGTTGCTTTTGGCTGTAAAAGCCCAAGAGGTTTCAGGAATGGGATTTTTGGGAGCTGACGTGGCAATTGATCGAGAAAGGGGTCCAGTTTTCCTGGAAATTAATGCACGTCCAGGACTTTCCATCCAAGTCGCAAATCTTAGCGGTCTCAAGGAAAGACTGGAACGTATCAAAGGTTTGAAAATAAAAACTGCCGCCCGAGGTGTGCGAGTGGGAAGAGATTTATTTGGTGGAGAAGTCGAGGAGGAAGTCGAAGAAATTTCTGGACGAAAAGTTATCGGAACAATTGAAAAAATAAAACTTATAGGTAGAAACAATAAGACCGTCGAATTGGAGGCTAAAATTGATACAGGTGCAGGATTTACTTCAATAGATACGGACTTAGCTGAGCAGCTTGGCTTTGAAGATACAGTTAGGGAATATCAAAAAATAGAATCAACGTACAGTGATATAATACATTTGAGTAAGAAAGAGCGCTGGAGTATTTATAAACACATTCCACATCTTGAAAGCACGGTGGTGGTTAATTCTGCCAGCGGTTCTACTTATCGTCCAACTATTAAGATTACAGTAGTTATGGATGGAGTTATTATTCCGACTAAAGTGACTTTGATAAATCGTGCGCATCTTAAATACCCTATTATTATTGGAAAAAGAAATTTAAAGAAGTTTTTGATTGATGTTAGTAAATAGTCGTATTTTTTAATAGAGGATAATTATTTCAATCAACAGTATGAAATTTTTTTGTATTCATGAAAAAGAAGACACAACATTTTTTTTATTAAAAAAAGCTTGCTCGGAAAAGGGTATTGAATTTTTTGGAATTAATGCTGATAAGTTTGATTTTCTTAATCCTCCAGTGCTTGAAAAAAGTGATATGCTATAAATGTTGAAAAAAATCTATATTTTGAAGGCCTTATAACTTTTCATTCCAAACATGGTGGTCCGCGTGCTAGCATGGATCCTATTTCTACATACAAAGCAAATGACATTACTATGCCAAAAACATTGAATTTATTTAGTCGTGACAGAGATTTACTGCAAAAATATGTTGAATTTCTTGGAGGTTTTCCAATTATTATTAAATCATTAGGAGGAAGTCATGGCGTTGGTGTGATGAAAATAGATTCTTTTTCAT
>LBTS01000026.1 GCA_000992165.1 Candidatus Moranbacteria bacterium GW2011_GWC2_37_8
ACCCGTTTGCCAAGGGCCTAAACCCTTTCGACTTGCATGCCTTATCCACGCCGCCAGCGTTCATCCTGAGCTAGGATCAAACTCTCAATAAATAGATTTTACAAAAGCGAACTTTTGCAAATCAGGTATCATCTTTATTTAAAGAAAAGATGCAAAACTTATAAGCTCAAACAAACAACCAGTGAATCAATATTGCTATTGATTCGAAGGACTAACCGCAACAAATTGCGATTAGTACTATTATTACAACTTTTTAAAGTTCACATTTTTTACTTTCCAGGGCTATACCCTGAGAGTATAAAAAACACATCCTCACACACATCATTTCGATATGTATCGGGATGTATTTTTTGCATCACCCGAATTTTCAAATATTTCGTTTTTGCGTCGATGTTTCTTACGAATTTAACATCTGCTATTCCTGATTGCTTAAACAGTTTAGCAAGGTAAAAATAACTTGTCAAGTGTTTTAGCTTAAATTCTGAAATACTTTTTTATCCCACTATTTTATCCCTTTAAATAGCTGTTTTTTGCCGCCTGTCAGTAAAAATAGTTTATCCTATTTATCCAAAGATGGCAAGCCAAATTTCATACTTTCGCCTGAATTTAAAAATGCTCTGATATATTCAAACTCTTTCTTAGCGATTTCAACAGTGTCGCACTCACTTTCAATAATAATTGGAAGATTTTGATCAAAAATCGCTTCCATAATTTCACGCTGCCCCGTTTGAAAAAGTGGATCGTGCGATTTTTCAAACCCACTCACATGAACCTCCATGATTCTATCCCTAAAAGCATCTATCATATCATGAGCTAAATGCATAGTAGGATCATTAGTATAACAATGATTCAAATCAAGAACCATTGGTGCATCTGCCTTTTCAAAAATCTCCTGCATGCTTTCCACGTATTTTCCTATTTCTTTTTTCCAATCCATATTTTCAATCAAAACAGGGAAAGTGTAGTTTTCAAAAATCGCCCATTCACCTATTTCATCAGGATGAAAAACAATCGCATTGACTTTCACTTTAGCGCAAAACTCTTCGAAAATATCCAACGTCTGCCTGAACTTGATCATACTATTGGTATCATAGCGATCAAAGTTTGGAGCATGGATTGAAACATATCGAAATCCTGCAAAATCTTCCTGCTCCAGCTGCAAGAGTTTTGGCGCTTCGTCCATGTCCACAATTGTAAGTTCAATCGCGTTAGCGCCTATCTTCCGAAACACATCAAAAGTCTCCGGCGAAAGTCGGTCATGCGTTTTATATAAATCACCTGTTGAAAATCCTAAAATCATAGACAGATTACTAGGCTTTAGCTTTTTAGCTTCTTAGAAAATACATCATCCACTACCATATGAAGTAGAATGGTAGTAAATTATTCTATATCAACCGCGTTTTCTTTGCAAATCTTTGCGTACTCATAAAAACTCCTGCGAGGTTTTCTTTCAAGCGTCTTATAATCAATTTCAATCAATCCAAATTTTGGTTCATATCCATAAAGCCATTCGAGATTGTCCATCAGTGACCAAAAATTGTATCCCCTGACATCAACTCCTTCATTTATAGCCCTTTGTACAGATGCCAAATGCTCTTTAATATATTTAATTCTGTCGTCATCATCAATTCCCGCTCTTGTTGGTGTTCCGTTTTCAGTTATATATATCGGCAACTTAAATTTTTTACTCGCCTGCTTCAACACCTTATACATTCCCTCTGGATATGAAATCCACTTCATCACATTATTTTTATCTTCTTCAATAGTGAAACCGAAATATGTTTGATTTCTGGAATCCATTTTCATATTCCTCCAATCAAACTTAATCTTTCCTAAACGATAATAATCAATTCCAATATAATCCTGAAAACCTCTGATTTTATTTCCCAACAAATCAATACGATACCATTGCGCAAGCCTATTGATAGAATTGAGTAAAATCCCAAACCCTTCAGATTCATACCAATTATACAGATACGTTATTCCGACTTGTGCATCAGGTTTGATTTGATGAATTCTTTCATATGTTTTCCTGTGCGCCTTTGCAATATTATTCACAGCGCAAATAAATTTATACGGATTCATAAATCCAGGCGGAAATGACCCAGCCAAAAAACCTTGCCCGAGAGGAACCATCGGTTCATTGAATGTTATATACATATCAATAAGGTCCCCAAGTTCTTGAGTAATTTTTTCCGCATAGCGCACAAAAACCTCTGCAGAATCTTTTTTATGAAGTCCGTATTTTTCCTGAAACCAACTTGGACTAGTCCAATGCCAGAGAGTCACCTGCGTTTTTATGTTTCGTTTTTTCAAATCTTGCAAAATCGCGCGATAATGTTCAATAGCTTCCTGATCAAATTTTCCTTCTTCAGGTTCTACTCGCGCCCATTCTATTCCAAGCCGAAAAGCACCACAACCAAGTTCACTGAGCAATTCATGATCACTTTCATATCTATTCCAATAATCGCAAGCTATGCCTGATTCATTATCTGCCTTGCCCTCCTTCTCCCATTGCCACCAATCAGAATTAGAATTTCCACCCTCAACTTGATAAGCCGAAGTTGCCACCCCCCACAAAAACCCCGAAGGAAAAAGCAACTTATTTTTTCTATTTTCACTTTTATTAATTTCCATTTCTATTTTATTTATACTTAAATTTAGAATCGGCGGCTTTTCCTATGGAGCAAGCTCTTTTGGAAATTGAAGTTTTTTCATAGTATTTTTCTTTTTATTTTAACAATTTTTTATCCTGCGGACTTTTCAAATAATTATATTTACTAACAACTGATTTCCCCAATCTCTTTTCCAGATTTTTTCTAGCGCCTCCTGCGATATCGCCACCAGCTTTGGCATCAGCCTTGAGCTTAGCGGTTCCTTTTGAATCTTCAACGCGATGAATTTCTGTCTTTGACCGCTCTCCAAGCATCGTGAAAATCAATTCGAAGTCGTCCATGTGGTCGCGCAAATTTTCTCTCTTCAATCCTTTGAATTTTTTGTATTCATCTGGCGTGACACCAAAAGTCGCCTTGGAAATCTCCGCTGTCAAAATTTCATAGTCTCTTTGCTCGCGTGCTCCACGCTTTTGCCACTCATCAGTCAGCTCCTCGCGAATTGCAATCCCGCGCATTCGCTTTCCAATCCAATCATCAGAATATCCTTTTGCTTTATACAAAAATCTTGTTCTCTTTGTTGCCAACTCTGGATTTTCAATTTCCTGCACTCTTTCAAATCCAGTTTTTGCCAGCCATCGCTTGATAGGTTCAGCCTTTGGTGATGGAATTGATTGTATAATGCGAAATAATTGTTCAACATTGCCGGCAAGTGTTTTTCTTTTTTTACCAGATTCAGTCTCCATTTCTACCTGGGGACAATTTGTCCCTATGTACAATCCAACTTCAATATCTCTCTTTCGTAATTTTTTCAGATAATCTGTAGCATTTTTTGAATCTGTCAAAGACTCAACAATGTCCACAACTGAAAAATACCACTCGTTCTTATGAATTTGTTTTCTAATTTTTTTGTCTTGAAACAGCACGATTTTTGTTATTTTTTCATCCATTTTTTCGTTTTAAATTGTTACAGTGATATCATAACACTATAACAAAAACGTATCAACCAAAACTGTGTATAACTACAAAACCATTTCAATAAATTCCCTACTGGACGGCAAGAATTCGAAATTATCCAAGTCATTTTCATTTGCCCATTTCAAATCATTAATCTTCTTGTCATTCAAATGAAGTTTACCATCAATCAGTTTACAACAATAGCAAAGCACAATGGTGTGTTGATGTTTGTCAGCATACTCCCAAACCTTGGAAATTGTCTTTGGCAAAAGATTTACAATCTGCACATTCAATCCTGTTTCCTCCAGAATTTCCCTAACAAGCGTTTCCTCAAGACTTTCTCCAAATTCATTCTTTCCTCCTGGCAAATCCCATTTCAAATGCACCTCCGGAAGTTCCTCTTCGAAACGCTGACTGATCAGGATCTCGCCGTTATCATTCTCAACAATCCCAAGTACAACAAGTTTAGATGTCAATTTCATAGATTTATATATTTTTCCCACAATTTTTTAACAGCTTCATCATGATTTTCTGGTTGTACTCTTAATATCCTTAATCTTTCCAGATATAAATCATGATATTCTTCAAAACTGATCTTCTTGTCAATAAATAACATATCGTACTTTAAAATATTGTTTTCTTTTTCCTGTATTAATTCTACTTTTGCATATCTTTGTGCATTTTGCGAAAAATCAAACGGGATACAATTAACTTCATCATTAAAAACATTGGCTGCCAATGTTTTAATTCTACTGTAACGAGTAAATTCAAATATTAAATTTATCTTTTCAAATTCAATATTTTCTTTTTCAATGATCTCTTTTGCAAAAATTAAGTTTTCCAAAGTAGAAATAGATTTGCTTTCTGCAACCAATTTCCAATCTCCCGTGAATTCCTTGCACTGCTTTCTATTCATCAATATATCAAAAAGCCTAATCATCTCTTCTGCTTCCGTGCGTTCATACGGCTCAAGCATGTCTGTTTTTCCTCCGCAAAATATTATCACTGGAGCAATTTTTTCTTTTGCTGAAATATCAAAAATAGCATTAAAGGCCATTTTCAAATAGATATTATAGTTTTCATCTTTTATAATATCTCTAGGAATTCCATAACCTGAGATAACAAATATATTGTTCATATTTATATCAAAATCAAATCCTTATACTTCTCATCATTTTCAGTGGTATATTCCACAACCTCCAACATAATTTTATCTTCCATATTTTTCGGCAAAGCTATAATCTGAAAATTCTTCGGCCCCACTCGCATGGCAAATTTCAAATCAGTAACAAAATCATATTTCAAGTATTTGGTCACGAATTTATCCGTAAAACCGATATGGAATTTTGTAGGTTTCGGTGCCATGGCATGCAAAACAACAATCTTATCCCAAGACTGAATCACAGCTTCATTATATTCCTCATCTTTCTCCGGATTGATTGGCATAGCCTTTTTATTCCCAGCAACATACACGCTGGCAATTTCCGGCCAATTCTTATCTCCAATCAGATTGTTTTCCAACTTAAAATTTTTCATAGCATTTTATCATTCTGGGCTTGATCCGGAATTTCCTGATAATTAAACTATTTCAAACCATTTCTTTAACATTTCATATTGAGGTCTCATTATCTCTCTCTCCTCTTCAAAAAATATTTTATCTTGAAAATCACGCTGGATTTTTCCACTAAACTTTTTCATCAATTCAGCAAAAGGTTTTTTACTTATATATGCCATCCAAACATAATGCGCGGTGGTGAAATGAGCCATGGCATCGGCAGTTGCCACGATTTTCTGCTCAAGTGTTTCAGGCAAATAGCTTTTCACCCTATGCGTCAAAATCACATCCCTAACTTTAGCTGCGATTTCTTCTGAATATCCTCTTTCAAACAAAATTTTGTATGCCTTTTCTGAGCCGACAGTGTCATGATTTTCAATATCGTCAAATTGACCAATGTCATGCAAAACAGCAGCCAGCCACACAATTTCCAAATCGGCTTCATATTTAACCGCAAGTTTCTTTGCAATATCGATAACTGGCTTCAAATGCACATTCCAAAACGACATCAGATTATCGTCAAAATTTTCGAAATACAATCTTTTAATCTCATCTTCAAATTGTTGGGTTTTCTCTTGATCCATATTTTTTTGCATTTATACATTATACAAAATACAAGATATACATTATACTTTCAGCTATTTTTTAGAAATAGTTGAAATCCCTCCCGGCATGTATTTCCTCAAAGCTTCCGGAATCACCACTGATCCGTCGGCTTGTTGGAAGTTTTCTAGGATTGCAATGAATGGCCGCGGTGAAGGAAGCACGGTGTTGTTCAGCATGAAGACATGTTTCTTTTCTCCATTAGCGTCGACATATTTCACATTAAGTCTTCTTGCTTGCCAATCCAAAAAGTTTGAAGCTGATCCTGTTTCGCCGTAACCGTCACGAGAAGGCATCCAGGCTTCAATATCATAAGCCCTATACTTTCCTGCACTCATGTCGCCTGAACAAATCTTCAATACGCGGTATGGAAGTCCCAACTCTGCGTGAATTTCTTTAGAAATTTCCAGCATAGCATCATGCATCTTGATAGATTTTTCCGTGTCAGCCTCCATCAAAACCACTTGCTCAACTTTCATAAATTCATGTACGCGATAAAGGCCTTTGGTGTCTTTCCCATAAGATCCAATTTCGCTTCGATAACACTGTGAATATCCACAAAGCTTAATTGGCAATTGTTCAGCCTTTAAAGTTTCATCCGCAAAATATGCGCAAAGCGGCGCTTCAGCAGTTCCAACCAGGAATTTTTTCTCTTTGCTATCTTTTCCGTCAGCTTCCTTGTCTCCGCTTGCAACTTCATAAACCTCATCAACTGCGCTGTCATATTCCAAGCCTTTGAAATATCCTGTTCCAAAAAGTGCAGCGCCTTTCACAAGAGTCGGAGGAATCATCGGAGAATATCCTTTTTCAATCATCTTATTCACAGCGTACATCATCAGTGCCATCATCAAACTCACACCTTCATTTTTCACATAATATCCGCGGAATCCTGCAACCTTAGTTCCTTTTTCCAAATCCAAAATATCCAAATCTTTTCCGATTTGAATATGATCCTTGATTGCAAAATCGAATTTCGGAATTTCTCCACTTCTATCAATTTCAATATTGTCTTCATCTGATTTTCCAATTGGAGTATCGGCGGAAATAATATTCGGAACTTTCACCATCAATTCTTCAAATTTCTGTTTGATGATTTTATATTGAGGTTCTTTGTTTTCAAGTTTCAATTTAATATCTTTTCCTTTCTCGATAATTTCTTTTCTCTCTTCGTCAATTGCGAGCAATTGCTCAATTTCTTGAAGCAAGTTTATTCTTTCCTTGTCTACTTCTAAAAGCTCATCCAGATTCAAACTGATATTTTTTTTCTCAATTGCGTCTTTAATTTTTTCCTGATTCTCACGAATGAATTTTATATCTAACATCTTGGTTATAGAAAATTTAATCTTTAATAGCTTGAATTAATATATCAATTTTATCCCTATTTCAAGCTTAAAGCAAGCCACAACGCACCCATATTACATATCTTAAAGCATTATTTTCCATATGCCTTGACTTTTAAGCCAAAAGGATGTATAATAATAGAAAGTATCTACACCATAAAAGGAGCCCACCATGCCATATCCAACTGAGACAATTAACCAGGAGGAACTTAAAGCAGCAATCGATAAGGAAAAACGTCGTCTCGCTACAGATAAAATCCTTCCCAGAAAAACATCTTCGGAATCATCCGATGTGTCCGACTCCCAATCTTCGTGATTGGGAGTTTCTTTTTTAAAATCCTCTGGAATCTAAATTGTTTTTGGAGTATAATATAGAAAAAGAAACACAAAAATTATGTCATTTTTTGAATCACACCCTTTTCTTGCTCCGCATGAAATTCCAAATTCCAAACCTATTGAAAAAGCTTCGGAAAAAGAAGCTTCTCTTAATGCAGTTAAGATTGAAAAAGAAAATCCCACTGAAAAAACAGCGGCAGTTTTTCAGCCTTTCGACAGAAGAATAAACGCCGCAAAATTCAATGCGTCTGGATTTGCCAAATATATAGAAATATTACCAGAACCAGGAGAAGAAAATGCCGCAAAAACAAATGTAATTTCAGCCAAACAACTACCGCTAAGATCTTTTGAAATACAAAATCATACAACTGATTTCAAAAATCATCCCGCCATCAAAGAAAGTGAGAAACTATACGAAGCTCATATTGCAAGAGAAAAAGCCGAAAAGAATTTGAAACTTTTCAAGTCCAGGGACATTGATGAGATAATTTCTTTTTTAAATAACACTGAAAATGAAGATTTGGAATTTCAAAAAGAAATTAAACAAACAAAAACAAACTATGCAGAACAACTTGCTTCAGCAACTTTCCTTGATTCTAAAGATTGGAAAATACTAACAGGACTCAGACTTTTCAATATGGAAACTTTTGAGCATTCTATAGGAACATACCTGATAGCGAAAAATAAGATTAAGGAACGGCTGACTGAAATCGGCATCGAAATTCAGCATGAAGGCGTACGATTAGAACAATTCTATAGAGCCTGTCTTTTTCATGACATAGGTAAAATGGCAATTCCTGATTTCGTACTAAGTAAAAAGGCAACCAATCTTGATTGGGTTACTGGCTTTATGACGCTAGACGAAGAAGAACGGGTTGCAATTTTAGTCGAAAAAGATCTTCCAATTCCTAATGATATTATTTACGGTACACCTCAGGACATGACGAATTATCTTGAAAAAGAAAGAATCAGGGCTATAGATTTCGTACCAGCCAAGACATTATTTAATCCTGAAGAAGTGCATGTATTGAAAGATATCTATCCGGAAATGGCAGAGAATGATTCATTAAAGTCATTCTTACGTATTCATGAAAAAAAATCAGAGGAAATACTCCAAGGACTTGGGTTTATACTTGAAGCATTTCTCGCCGGAAACCACCATAATTACAAGCATGCTGATAAAAAATTAGGAGAAAAACCTGCAACATTATCAGCTTTACATATCAGCATTGAAATCGCATCAACAATTCTGCACTTGGCAGATATTCAGCAAGCACTAGACAGTAACAGATCATATCACAGCAAACATAACACATTGAGAATAATGGCTTTTCTTGTTGATGACGCAAAAAACGAAATTATTGATTCAAAATTAACAGCTCGCTGGATTAAAGATGAAATGTTAAAGATAACACCGGAAGAATTAAATGAAATCAGAAATATGCATTCGACCAACACCAATGACAAGGATTTAAAAATGCGACACGAAGACCTTATGGCAATTGAAAATTTCCTTGAGAAAAATTTGCAGCAGCTATAATTCAGGTTTGCAAATTCCGCAAATTCAAATTTATTTATATATACAAAAAAGACATTTTAAAATGCCTTTTTTGTATTTATGACGGTCCGGTTAGATTCGAACTAACGTTCCATACTCTCAAACGAAAGTGCCTTGACTAGTAACAACATCTCCCCAGTCAATGCTTTTCCGTATCACCCTTACTACTATTATTACTCGGTCGCACAAAAAAATATTTCAGAAACAATCTATCAAAAGAAAAAGACATGCGCAATTTCTGCGTATGCCTTTCATATATGGGCGGGATGAGTGGGGTTGGAACTGAGAATCCCCAGTAAATCAATCTTGCGATCACATCCCGATATTCAATGATATCAATATTTAAAGATTATATAGCTTCATTATTATTCGTCAAGTTGCTTCCGTAATATTGAGGATTTATATTTTTCTGGTTCGTAAGCCTCAAGCCTGATAATCTTTGTCCTATCAAGCCCAAGAGCATCTAGCTTCTGTCGAAGCTCTGGAACCGATTGTTTCTGATCATACCCAAGACAAATCACATCCGGTTTAAAATCCCTTATCGCACTATACCTATCATCTAAACTTCCAGGAAAAACTTCGTTAGCTAAACCACTTTTTTTAATAGCATTAATTCTTTCCGTTTCAGAATATCTTGGCAAACGACCCTTAACTTTCAGCACTGTTGCATTTCTAGCCACGATCACACGCAAAAAATCCCCATGCTTGCGAGCCTGTTTCAGAAAGTCTCTGTGCCCTTCGTGAAAAATATCAAATGTCCCAAAAACCAAAACCTTAGTCATCCCGCAGTAGAAATTCAGATGGTCTTCGACCAATAAATTTCTAGATAAAAATAATTATTACCACTTACTGATTTATATTCTTTTTGAGTGAAATTTAGCTTCATTCTAAATTTCACTGCTGGACAAGTTTCATTATCTTAAAGTATCATTCTTAAATTTTTTAACAGATTCTTTTTCATCAATGATTTCTCCCTTGTACAACTTCTGCAGCAAAAGTGGCACTCCGCATTTTTCACATTTCCCCCAAGCGCAAGATTGCTTCTTTTGAAAATGCTTCCTGCACATTCCGATTTCTTCTTCAAAAGTTTCTTTGGTAATTTTTTTCATATTAGTCAAAGCCAATAACCTGATATCCATATTTCTCAACTTCTTCAGGTGTAAAAAGGTTAATATCTTTTGTTTTTAAAACATAAGTAACTTCTTTTTCCAAAATCCTGCCAGTATAATTCCTGCTTTCATCAATTTCACGCAAAATCAAAATATCGCCTATCTCACATTTCCAGTCAGCAAGCCTGAGTTCATATTTTTTACTACCATCCAATATCTTTTCAAAATATTGCGATAAAACTTTCTTTTCAATTTTCATAATTTTACTTAATTTTCAAAAAAGGATTCTCTATTTTAAATGTTATTTCTTTGGTGTTATTTATATCGTCTTTAGATATTCCATATTTTTCATTGTACAAGGTATCAACAGCACAAAACCGAGCATCATCGTAATTAAATCCTATTTTTTCACTAACATTTTTAACTTCATCTTCAGATTTGCCTTCCACCTCCACAAAAGGCTCTACGTAAGGCCATTCATCGATACAAATCTCAACTCCATCCAACTTCCAAATTTCCCTTTTTGTTTCTTGATAGGATTTATTTCTACATCCCATATTTTCCAGTAGCAGTCTAGCATCATTAAAACTATTAATATGAAGACAAATTTCTTTCTGCTCTTCTATCCCACCATCGTTAATAACCTTAAGACTTAAAGTAATTTTATCAGCTTCATCGCGAACTCTAAGCCATCCGCCCTTAATTTCATGGCCACTTGGAAAATAATAATTTACTCTTTTTTGTAAAAATTCAGGCCTAATCAATTCAGCGCCTAATTTTCTAAGCCGTTCTCTGATTTCATTTTTGTCGATATTCGGGAAAGTGGCTTCGTATTCAATCTGCATATTTTAAATGGTTTTTAAAAATTCATCCATATCCTTATAACGCTCATTAAAAACTAGATACAATGTTTCAGGTTTTTCTGGCTCGCCTATTAAAATTAAAGGCTTACCAAGACCAAAAGCGATGCCAGCCTCCATATGAGCAGATGTTCCGGCCGGTAAAAGTAAGATAACTTTTTCTGCATTTTTTAATCCTTCCAGATCTTCTTCAAAAACCTCTTTAAAATATTTGTCATCATAAAAATCTTTCACTGATTCAAAAACCTTCATTTGTTCTTCTGGATGTGCATCAGCATTATTCGGATCAGCAGGCTTAAGACAAAAGTTATAGCAACTTTTACCTTTTTCTTCAAGTTTTTTAATCAGCAATTCACATTGTTCCTTGTTTCTAAATCTTGAAATTAGAGTGTAGTCAGTCATATTTTTTAGATTATTTTTAATTCTTTCATCCATTCATACCAAACAATTTCGAGCCCAGGATTTTTTCCCCATTCTTCTTCTGAAATTTTTCCAGCAGTAAAATCTTCCGTACGCTTTGCCAGTAAGTTCAGTTCATTTTTTGTGACCCATTTATATTGCTTTGTTTCCTCTTCACTTCTTTTGACTTCACCAGCAACTTCAACTTCAAAAATCTGCCAGTAATGCCAAGTACCGTCAATTCTTCTGCATGGATTTTCTTTGCGACCTTCTGTTAATAATTTTAAAGATTTTGTTTGCAAACCCACCTCTTCCTCCAATTCTTTTTTGGCAGTGAATTCAAAGTCATCGCCATCACAATGTCCAGCTGGCGGCGCATATGCAAATGGAAATTTTGCACGCTCAATCAAAAGTAATTTCTCACCTTTCCAAACCAACATTCCAACACATTTATGATCACAAATCTTTGCCATATAATTGTGTCATTCCGGACTTGATCCGGAATCCAGGATTTATAACTACCATTAACAATAAACGCTATTTCCTATTAACTTACTTAATCCTGTTTTATCCTGGATTCCTGCCTACGCAGGAATGACAAGGTTTATAATTTTATGTTATTCAGATCTCCATTGAGCACCACATCATACGTCGCTTTAATTTCATCCGCATATGAAACTTCTTCGGGAATAGGATTTAAAAGAAAAATTTTCTTATCGTGCACATGCGCATAACCGATCTCCATCAGCACATTTCCGCCTATGTAGTTTTTAATGCCCTTCTTATCAAAATTTAAAACCAAAATACCATCACTATTGCAAATTGCGTCGTAGTACCATTTTATATATCCTTGAGCCTTCTTTGCTTCAGCGTGCTCACCATTAATCACTTGATTCCAAATCTCTTGTTTATCGCCATTAATAAATGCTTCATAATCCGGATGCACAATTGCCTCATGACCTAGATCAGCAAGAAGCTTTTTATATTCAATCATCTTTTCCTTGAAAGCTGAACTCCCACAAATAGTAATTTTCATATTATTTTTTTACCATGCTACATTTTTCAAATGAAGCGTTCTTATCAATATCGAAAACTTCCACAACTTGATATTTTCCCTTGGTGCAAACTTCTCCGTTTTCAATGAAATGCGTCACTTCTAAAATATTCACATTAGCATGAGATTTGGAAAAACTTCCTCCAGTGGTGGTTGTTTCAATGAGTGAAACCTCGCCTTTTAAATAATAAATTCTTTGTTCTTTTTTAAAAAAATCATAGACTTTTCCTTCTTCAAGCTTTTCAGGGATACATTCTTCAATTTTTCTTCGACCAGCTTTGAACTCAGAAATATCACGAAGTGCTAAATCCGGATTAAATTCAACTGCAATACCCATAGGATTAGCTTTTTAGCTTCTTAGGCTTTAGCTTTTTAGCAAAGCAAGAGCTAACAATTAAATTATTATACATATATAACTAAAAAGCTAATAAGCTAACACCTAAAAAGCTGTCAGATATAAAACTCTTTTTGAAAATCTTTTATCACCTCCTTGAAAAGTTCCTTTTCTTTTTCAAAAAAAACTTTATCAGAATATTCCTTTTCAAGTCTTTCAATATCAAGAACATTCATTTCAACATGATCCTCACCTGAAATTATTGATGCGCCTGAACCGTGAAATTCTGGAAAAAAATGTGCGAGAGCATCAGCAGTAGCAACAATTTTTTCTTCAACTGTCTCAGGAATGTACAATTTGCATCTGTGTTTCAAGACTATGTCCCTGACCTTTTGAGCAGTCTCAGGGGGTGCCCAATGAACAATAAGGAATTCATATGCCTTACCTGCCCCAATTTCATCATGTGGCTCCGCATTCTCGATAAGCGCCATATCGTGCAGAAGTGCGCCAAGATGGATAATCTCCGCGTCTCCACCATATCGAAGTGCCATCTCACGACTATACGCAACAACCGGCACAATGTGATGATTCCAAAAATGCTCCAACAGTTTTTTTCTTTGTGGCTCACCCGCAGCTTCCAAATGCATTCTCTTGACTTCTTCTTCAATTTTATAAATGTCGAATTTTTTTGTATTCATATATAGATTTATCCCATCTATAATTATTTAAAATGAAAGAAAAATAGGATTAATCCTGCTTCTCTTTCATTGGTGGGAAGATTACACATTCACGGACTGATTTATTCATAAAGAAAGAGAAGAGTCTTTCAGAAAAACCAAGTCCGAAAGCGTTCGGCATTCCATATTCAAGCGCTTCAAGGAAATCTTCGTCAATCATTTGCGCTTCTGCATCTCCTGCTTCGCGAAGTTTCATTTGCGCTTCAAAGCGCTCTCTTTGATCAATCGGGTCATTAAGCTCAGCAAAGGCATTGCAAAGCTCAGCTGTACCTGCCACAACTTGAAAGCGTAAAACTTTATTAGGATTGCTTGGATCCTTTTTAGCAAGTGGAGAAACTTCAATCGGATGACCAACAAGCATGCAAGGTTGGATAAGTTTCTGACGCACTGTTTTTTTATAAATCGTATCAATCATTTTTCCTTTGCCTGCAGCTGTGTCATATTTGATTTTCAATTCTTCAGCCTTAGCGCGCAATTGCTCAACCGTGACATCAGCTGACAAATCAATTCCTGTTTCTTTTTGAAAAGCCTCGAAATAATCAACATGCGGAAAATCAATATTCCAATTGATAATATTTCCTTCATATTCATGCTCATATTTTCCAAGCACCTTGAAAGCAATTTCCTTATACATTCTCTCAGTCATTTCCATACCTTTTTGAAGATCGCTATATGCCCAATAAAATTCCATGTGATCAAATTCTTGAAGATGTGTCCGGTCAACTCCCTCATTGCGAAAAACACGCCCAATTTCAAAAACTTTTTCATATCCTCCAACTAAAAGTCTCTTGAGTGGAAGTTCCAAAGAAATACGCATAAAGAAATCTTGATCCAAAGCGTTATGATGTGTAATAAATGGTTCAGCGTCAGCTCCACCCGGAGTGTGTTCGAGCACTGGACTTTGCACTTCCAGAAATCCTTCGTTGGTCAAAAAATTTCTCGTCGTTTGCCAGAAAGTATTTTTCTTGCGAAACAGTTCGCGAGTATCTTCATTTATCATCAAATCCAAATAGCGCCGGCGCAAAAGTTCTTCTTCATCTTTGATTCCGAAATGTTCAGTTGGAATCGGACGAATATTTTTGCTCAATAATTTCCAATCAACAACTTTCAAAGATTTTTCTTCAGTCTTTGTCAAAAATAATTCCCCGGTTACTTGGACAAAATCTCCTAATTCAACGTTTTTCGTGAACAATTTGAAAAGATTTTCATCCATGTTTCCCTTGTTGAAAAACAGTTGCATCTTTCCAGATTCATCTTCAATATTTGCAAATGCGCTTCCACCCATCGGACGAAGTGACCTTACTCGTCCAGCCAGTGTGATTTTCTTCTCTCCAATTTCAGAAAACTTTTCAAGCGCTTCTTTATTAGAAATATCCCTTTCCGTTTTTTCCGGATAAGCATCCATGCCATAGTCCTTGATGTTTTTCAATTTATCAAGTTTAGTTTGCAAAATATCTTCTCGTATCATGATTTAGCTTCATTAGCTTTTTAGCTTCTTAGCTTCTTAGCTGTCTGAATGAGTTTAGTGATAATACATCAATATTAGCCTATTATAAGGCTTTTGGCAATGATATTCAGTTTTCCACATTTCTTTTGCCGCAAAAGAAACCTGGAGGAAAGAAAACTCCCGCACGGAGAAATACGGCGACAAACTGCACACTTCGCTCGCTAAAATTCCTGAACGCTTCGCTTTCACTCAGTTTTTTGAAAAACTTCGTTCACGGAATTTTTACACTCACTTCGTGGCAGATTTGTATCGGCGTATTTCTAGTGCGAACTCGGGATGCGTTATTCTAAAGTCCTGAATTTTCCCGCACAACATGAAGTACGTAGGCGAAGCGCAAGTAATGAGCGTAAAAATTTTTGCGAGACGACCCGAGAGGCGCAGTGAAAATTTTAGCGAAGAACGATGCGCGCGCCACAGTATCTTCATTTGTCGCGAAGCTTTCTTTGTAACTTTCTTTCGGGGGAAAGAAAGTTAATTTTACTATACATTATTAAAAAATATATAAATTATGTTTAATTAATTAAACATAATTCGTGAACCGAGTCCTGGATTCCCTGCCTACCGGCAGGCAGGCGGATCAAGTCCGGAATGACAAAGACTCAGAACACTAAAACACAAAAAGAGCGACCTAAGTCGCTCTTTTAAAATAAGTAAAGAAATCTTTTGAATTATTTCACATCCACAATCTGGTATGTAATAACACCCTTAGGAGTAGTTACATCAACAGTGTCTCCAGCGTTATGTCCCATAAATGCTTTTCCGAGTGGAGATTCATTTGAAATTTTGAAGTTAGCAGGATCAGCTTCATTTGAACCAACAATAGTGAATTCCATTTCAGCTCCGTTAAACTTCACCTTCACTACACTGCTCATCTGTGCACCTTTTTGAGAATCATCTCTTTCAACAACCTGAGAATTCTTGATAATCATTTCCAATTCACCAATCCTTGATTCATTCTCATTCTGCTGAGATTTAGCTTCAGCATATTCAGCATTTTCACTTAAATCACCTTGCTCCTTTGCTTCCTTAATAGCCTGCGCAATTTCTTGTCGGAGACGAGTTTTGCGATCTTCAAGTTCAACACGTAACTTTTCCAATCCTTCTTTAGTTATAAATCGTACCATAGCCTTCTTTCATTTTAGTGATTAAAAAATACCGCTCGAAAACGGCAAAAACCATACTTATCATGATTTGCAAACACATCTATAATATCGAAAAATTGCCGCCTTGTCAACCCCGCTTAGAAATTTCATTTTTATTGTCAAAACTGAAATTTTATATTTTAATTTTCAGATTTTACAAGTTACAAAAAAACTACTTTCGAAATTTCTAACGGGGTCAACCCTATCAAACACCCAACAAAAACCATGGCGATTCATCAATAATATTATACACGCAAAAAATTAATCTTTAATAAAGATTAATTAGTTTAATAGGGTAAAAAGTTGAAAAATTAACAGAAAAACTTCCAATTCATACAGCGGATACCCTAGAATATTCCACCTAGGCCATATCGCATCAAGTCGTTCACAACCAAATAAACCATCAAAAGCATCAGAAGAAAAAATCCAATCGTATGCAAGGTACCCTCAGTTTCTTGCGAGACAGGCGAACCTTTTATCTTTTCAATTAAGACAAACAAAATACGACCTCCATCAAGAGCAGGAATTGGCAAGATATTCACAATACCTAAATTCACACTAAGAAGTGCAGCTAATTGCACAATTGAAGAAAAGCCAAGTGCTGTTGCCTGCTTGGTGAAATGAGCTATAGCAAGAGGTCCTCCGATATTTGATACGTCGCCCGCAAAAAGACTTTTAATCACAATCCCCATCATAACAAGCACATTCCACATCACTACTGGCCCCTGCTTGATTGCTTCCCATGGCGTGTATTTCACAAAAGTAGTCTGAGCTAAGCCTATTCCCAAAAGACCTTCTCCGACTGGTGCTTCCAAGCGTGGAACACCAGTAAAATCGAACAAATCCGAACCTCTTGAAATTTGCAGCGTAATTTCCATTCCTTTATTGTCGGCCACAAAAGCTTGCAATTCCGCGATGTTAGCGAATGTTTGAGCGCAACGTGCGTCTTCTCCAACGCACTTTATCACTGTGTCGCCTTCCCGAATTCCCATCTCGTAGGCAGGACTCTTGGCAACCACGGAAGCAATTTGAATTTTTGTTCCAGAAACAGAAGTGTCATTTTGATCAACTTCTTGATTTATACCCATCGTCAAAAGCCATGAAAACAAAACCCAAGCCAAAATAAAATTCATCGTAACACCCGCAGCTAAAACTTTTATTCGAATCCAGGCTGATTTTGCAGCAAAACTATCTTTTTCTTTTTTTCCTTCACCATCTTCTCCCTTTATTTTCACAAAACCACCCAAAGGAAACCAATTCAAAGAATAGATAGTATTTTTCGATTCAATATGCTTATTGCCTATGACAAATTCCCATTTTCCTTTTTTTTCATCTTTATAAACACCTACTGCGCGAGGTGGAAAACCAAATCCGAATTCATCGCATTTTATTCCATTCCTACGAGCCACCACGAAATGACCTAGTTCATGAACGAAAACAAGAACACCCAGAATAATTAGAAAAACAAGGAGAGTCAGCATAAATATAATAACAAAAATACACCCATGAATTATGGTTTATAATTTTGAATTTTTAATTTTGAATTTTGATTCAATTTTTTAATGTTTTAATTTTGAAACATTCAGTCATTCAGATTTCATTCGAAATTAGAAATTCATAATTCGAAATTATCTTATTAGACTGTCATCACTTCGATTTCTTTCTTAGCTCGAATATCTTCAATTTTCTTATTATATTCCGCGACAATTTCTTGAACTTTTTCTTTTCCCTTGAATTCGTCGTCCTCAGAAATATCCCCAGCCTTTTCAGCTTCCTTAATTTCTTTCAAGATTTCCTCGCGAATTGAACGGATTGCAATGCGAGCTTCTTCAGCCTTCTGATTGAGCATTTTCACCATTTCCCTTCGCCTTTCCTCTGTCAACATTGGAATAGTAATTCTAATCAAAATTCCATCATTAACCGGATTCAAATTAAGATCTGAATTTCTAATTGTTCCTTCAATAACACTCATAGCACTCCTATCCCACGGTTGAATCGTAATCTGCCGAGGTTCTGGAATGTTTATGGCTGCCATCTGTTTAAGTGGCGTCCTGGTTCCATAATAATCAATCAAAATATCTTCCACTAAAGAAGCATTTGCGCGGCCTGTTCTGATTTTGCCGGTCTCTCCAATGAAATGCTCTATTGATTTATCCAAATCTTCCTTATGAGAATTTATGATTTCATTGTACATATAATGTAATACTTAAGAGTTAATTATAAATTTTAATTTTTATACCATAACCTGACACTAGAATTTACGCAAACCAGCATAAATCCTTGCAGGATTTACTACATCGTATTTTATTATACTGATATCCTTATTTGTGTCTAGTTGGAAGGTTGACCATTTCTGGCCGCCATCAGTAGATTTATAAATTGCCTTGGCTGATGAATACATTATCTCCCGGGAATTCAATGGGTTAACAGCAATAGATCTCACAGGAAATGCCTTAGAGCTTTCAATAAGATTTAGAGCATTCCAAGATCCATCGCCATTGCGCCGGAAAATTCCATTTCCCGTTCCTGCATACACGACTCCAGGGAAATATGGGTCGGTCGTCAGAGTGAAAACAGAGGAAACATTTCCTATTTTATCAATTTGTTTTGTTGCATCTTCCAAAGTGGCTCCTCCATTCCTCGTTTCCAATATTCCCGTTTGAAAAACTGCAAAGAAAACATGCGCGTCACTCGCGGCGTCAAATCCGATATTAACTATCGGCGCATTTGAATTATTTTCCATTTTCAAATTAACCCATGTTTGTCCACCATCAGTAGTTTTAATAATCACTCCATTACTTGTCCCTGCGTATAAAATTTGAGGATTCCTATTACTAATAGCTAAACTTGAAATTGTAGTGCCATCAGCTGGTTCAGTGTAAATCTCTTTCCATTCTTGTCCCTCAGCCAATCTTTTGAAAATCTTAGCTCGGCCATTAAAAATTCCACTACCATACATTATATCAGGATTACGTGGATCAAAAAGTAATCCGTAGGCTTTATCGGCATACGCAATTTGTGTCCAATTTTCACCGCCATCTTTTGTGACAAATAACCCGTTTGCAGCAGTTCCCAAATAAACAATATTCTGATCAATTGGATGAATAGCCATCGTCAAAACATCCACGCCAGCAATATTTTTTTTATCATCAATCTTAATTTTTGGATTCCAAACTCCGCCTCCATCCTCTGATTTCAAAAATGTTGCATTAGCTATAGTATTTTTCACTGGCAAAACTGAAGTTGGCAAGCTGCAACCTGAAAGCAAAAAAGTTATCCCGAATAATGACAAGGCTAAGAATATTCTTTTGTTCATATTTTTTTCTTTTACTAAATTCATTTATGTTAATTATAGCAAAGAATTGGCAAATAATCCATATAGTTGACGAGTTTTTTGTTTCTGATATAATGAACCTTGTTACACAAAAAGCTTTCGATATTCATTGCTATGGGCACATAGCTCAGTTGGTAGAGCAGCGGCCTTTTAAGCCGATGGTCGGGGGTTCGAATCCCTCTGTGCCCACTAGATAATTAAAGAACACCTTAGGGTGTTCTTTAATTTTTTAATAGTGACTGGGAGTTTTAATTTGATTGATGGACTTTATGACTTAATATTATCTTCCTCTCTTATTAATATATACAAGGAAAGCCAATGGCAATGCTAGCCATAAAAACTTAGCCCATGGCGAGGTAAAATAGAAAAGCGCATCCTTTGAAACAAATTTTATAAGTGTTTTTTCACCAATAAAAGCCGCTAAAATACTCACAATTAAACCGACTTCCAGGAAACTCATAGTGAATATCTGCCAATAGGCAAGCCCTGAACCTGACAGATGAATATCAAAAGTATATTTTCCTAAGAGAGTTAGCAATATGACCGAAATCAAAAAGAGCATGACTGACAAATTAGGGCTTGTGCCAACCACATCTTTAGGAATTGCCCACACGAGAGAGAACGATATATAGATATTAATCAGAACGCTATGCAAACGAAATCGTCCAACCAGAAGCCAAAATGCGACAGTTATAGCCAATATAACCAAAACCAAAGTCACTATTTCAGCACTAGTAACAGAAAGGCCCAGTATTCGAAAAATTTTTTCTAATTGCATGATTTTGTATGATTAAATTCTCGTTTTTAATGTTTGTATTTTACCATATTTATCTCCTGCCGCAAACATACTAACTAGCAATGCCAAGCTTCACGTCTGTCATCTTAATACATCCATATCTGACCAAGCTCAACCTCTCTGTCCTGAATACAGGACATCTCTCCTTATCTCAGGAGAGATAGGTAATGAAGAAAGTTATTAGATAGTAGACAAAAGCTCATTATTGCTGTATACTTGTTTCAGCAAACAATATATTAAGTTAACATATTATGGAGCAATCTGAACTGCCTAGAAAAATATTCTTTTGGACATTAGTTGTCCTTTTTTGGTTTACCGCAACTGCCATCATAGGATATGCCTTTGGATACAGTTTCAGTTTCGAAAGAGGTGTTTTTGTTTATACTGGCTCAATTACGTTAAACACCACTCCCAAGGAGGTGAATGTCTTTGTTGATGGTGTTTTAATGCCTGCCAAAGCGCTTAATGTTATCAATAATTCATATCATATTGGCGGAATCAAGCCAGGCTCATATCTATTGGAAGTAAAGTCTCCGGGCTATCAAACTTGGTCAAAACGAATATCTGTCCACAGCGGAATTTCAACTGAATTTTGGAACGTAATTCTAGCTCAAAATTCCTATGCCAGAGAAGATTATGAATCGCCAGGCATCCAAAAATTCTTCATTTCTCCACGCAAAAATCTAGCAGCCTTTTCACAACAAGTTGAAAATGACTTTTTGGTTAAAATTTTCAATCCAGGGACTCTTGAAATGGACCAGGTTTTCATAGCCAATGATTACAAGTTCACAGATGACAGCCGCGAAAATATTGAATGGTCTCCGCAAGCTCATCGCATAATTATCCCATCTATCAAAGACGGTGAAAAAAATTATTTCATCGCATTGATTGATAATTCTGAAAACCCGTTAGGTCTGAAAGAATTAACTGGGCACGGCAATCTTTCCCGTGTTCGCTGGGATCCTAAAAACAAGGATGTTCTTTTTTATATGTCGGATGATAATCTTTGGCGATTGGATTTGAATAATATCGAAAACAAAAAACAAGTTGTTGAGCACATTGCAAGTTATGACCTCTCCCCTAAAGCACTCTTCTATTTCCAACTTCCCGAGGGAATCGTATATAAAACAAATTTCGATGGATCTGATGCTCGAGAACAAATCACCACATCTTCACCTGAAGATATGAATGATTCGTCTTACCAAATCATTGTCTATGATGATGATCGCATGGTGATGATGAACAAAAACCGCAATTTATACATATATAATAAAGGAGAAATTGACACCTATTTTCACAAACTTTCCGTTAATGCTATCGGTTCGCAATTTTCGGATGATGGTAAGAAATTATTATTTTGGAGTGAACGTGAAGTCTCAGCTTACTTTGTCCGCAAGTGGGAAGTTCAACCAACAAGGGCTGAGAATGAGACTATGCCGATAACAAACATGTCTGATAAGATTGAAAATGTACAATGGACTCGTGACTATGAGCATGTCCTATTCACCAATAACAACAAAGTTAAATTGATTGAAATCGACAAGCGTGACAACCGCAACATGATGGATATTCTTACTTTGAATGACAACAGCTCATTGCTAGTCGACAACTTCACTGACAATAAACTTTATTACACGGAAAAAAATGAGCAGGGACAAAATTCCTTGCACGCTATTTATTTCCCAGAGCGAACAAATTTCTTTGGCGACTTCTTCCAAAGCACAACAACGGTTGAAGAGCAAAAATAAATGCAGTCATCAGTAATCGGTCATCAGTAATCAGATGAGATGTCTTCTGAACCTGTCCACTTCATAAGTGGACAGGTTTTATAATGAGCCCTATACAGTCTCAAGTTCATAAAGTCTATCGAGTTTGTAAAGTTTATGAAGAGAAGGAAATGTCATTCTGAACTTGCCAGTCTCGGCTTTAGTCTGATTTCAGAATCTATTCCTTCATATCTCCAGCCTTACAAAAATCAAGATCCTGAAATAAATTCGGATTGAGGAAAATTTTTGCAATAAAAAAGGCCTGCAAACTGCCTCGCTATTTAGCGAAACAATTCACAAGCCTTGACCTAAGTGGCAAAAAAATCTATGCATAATCTGATCATATTTCCAGAGTGAAGTAATCAAAGATGCCGGTCGGCTCAAAGACTACTACAAGCCTCGAACGTTCTTTGTTTTTCTTATGAAACATCAGATTGAGATTGATGCGGTTTTTTTCATTCTTGAAGGAAATTTCCGCAGAAATTCTGACCGTATTTTCCAACGCCATCAGCAACTTCGCACATTCTTCATGTGGCATCATGCTATTTCGCTGACGACTAAGAATTTTCGAAGCTTCCACACCAAACAATTCAGATATTTCTCCCTCAGGAAATCTTTGACCGCTTGTTAGCCTCAGAACAACGAAATAAAACTCGTTTGCTTGTTTGAATCCTAATGAATCTAAAATCCAATCATAGTAAATTAAAACGCTGTTGTTAATGACCAAACTTGTTCTCTTTATCATGATTTTCCTCCTTGAGGTGGGCTCATTACGGCCCATTTTTTGATATTCTGGCACTATTTCAGCCAGTTGTTAATTATATATCAATTTCCATTAAATGTCAAGAGTAGCTTTGCACAAGCAAAAAAGCCTTTTGTAAAGGCTTTTTTGAGTATCGAAAGTATTTGTAATCTTTATCGTTTTGCCCACTGTGGAGCTTTTCGAGCTTTCTTCAGACCGGCTTTCTTTCGTTCAACTTCGCGAGCATCGCGAGTCATAAGTCCAAGGTCTTTCAAAGATTTCTTCAATTCTGGGTTGAAAACAACCAAAGCGCGAGAAATACCAAGTCTAACCGCTTCAACTTGTCCAGTAACACCACCTCCACGAACCAAAACTGTCATACGGAATTTTCCTTGCATTCCAACAGCCTTAAGTGGAGTCATGAAATTGTTTTGGAGGTTAATGGTTGGGAAATAGTCTTTCAATTTCTTTCCATTGATTACCAAATCGTTGTCAGTTGCCTTTTCGTCTGCATAAAGGCGCACTTGGGCAACCGATGTTTTGCGACGTCCTACAGCGTAGAAATAAGGATCGTTTGATTTCTTTACAACCTTTTCAGTCTTAACAGCTTTTGGAGCTTCAACTTTTTCCACTTTTTCAACTTTAGGAGCCTTTACAGCCTTAACAGCCTTCTCAGCTTTCGGAGCTGCGGCCTTAGCTGCCTTTTTTACAGGAGCTTTTTTAACTTTATCAGTTTCTGCCTTTTTTACTGCCATAATATTCAGGTTTTAGCTTTTTAGCTTTTTAGCTTTTTAGGAAATACATTCATGCCAATCCGGACCCCTAAGAAGCTAATAAGCTAATGCCTAATAAGCTTTTTAATGTGTAAATTCAATATTCTTAAAAGAGTGCTCGCTGCCTCCAAAAACATGCAGGCGAAGCATCATTTTATCACGCAATTTGTTCTTTGGAAGCATTCCGTAAACAGCATTTTGCATAACTTTTCCAGCGTCTTTCTTCAAAAGATCCTTTAGAGCGATAGCTGAGATACCTCCTGGATATCCACTGTATTTGTGGTAAATCTTACCTTCTAACTTATTCCCTGTAACATGAATCTTTTCCATGTTAATCACAATAACAAAGTCACCTCCGTCAATGTGCGGGACATAGTCAACTTTATTGCGTCCACTTAATGTCTTTGCTATTTCAGTTGCCAAGCGACCAAGCACTTTTCCCTGAGCATCAAAGAGATGATAATGTCTATTCATAATATTATTTCACTAATTTACACCAATTTCCCACCAATCATCACAAATATTTCATTCATTCGTGCGCATTAGTGATTTTATTCGTGATTATTCGTGCGTGTTATACAAATTCAATTACTGCCATAGCAGCTCCGTCACTTTTGCGCTGCCCCATCTTGATTATGCGAGTATATCCACTTTCGCGGCCGTCAAACTTCTGGGCAAACTCACCAGAAAGTTTTTTAACTGCAATAAGAGGAAGACCTTTGCGCAAATCTCTAAGGACTGCAACCTTCTTGGTTTCATCTTTGGAAACTTTTTTCACTTTCGTGATAATCTTGTCTACCATTGGCTTAATTTCTTTAGCCTTAGCTTCAGTAGTCGTGATTTTTTCCCTCATAATGAAACTTCCCAAGAGTGTTTTCAAAAGAGCTACTCTCTGTTTCTTTACTCTACTAAATTTTCTGCTTCTTCCTAAATGATTCATATTATTAACTCATAACTTTCAACTTATAACTCATAACATCATTATCCGTTTTACAGTTGTCAGTTTTTAGTTGTTAGTTGTTAGTTATTTACTCTTGCTTTAGTGTAATTCCAAATTCTCCGATTGATTTTTTGATTTCTTTGATTCCCTTATCCCCCATTCCATCCAAAGCTCTCAAATCTTCTTCAGTCATCTTCACAATGTCTTTAACCTTAGCAATCTTGCTAGCTTCAAGAACATTAAGAGTTCGTGTTGAAAGATTTTTTAATTCAGTAACTTTGATTTTCAATGGGTCAACAGCTTCGTCAGCTACTGGCGTTTCTGCCACAATTTCAGCTTCCTGAACTGCTTCTTCCACTTTTTCTTCAACTATTTCAATTCCTCCAAGCACTGAAAACTGTTCAACCAATAGAGTTACAGCCTTAGTGAAAGCCTCTTCTGGAGTAATGCTTCCGTCAGTCACGATTTCCAAGGTAATTTTATTATAATCAGTACGCTTTCCAACGCGCATGTTTTCTACTTCGTAGTTAACACGGCTAATTGGTGTGTATACTGCATCGATTGCGATAACTCCAATTTCTTTTTCTCCGCGATTCTGTTGATCAATTGGAACATATCCCAAACCGTTTGAAATTTCCAATTCCATCTCAAGTTCCACTTTCTTGTCAGTAATTGTAGCAATGATTTGATCTTTGTTTACAACCTCCACACTTGAAGGGCATTTGATTTCAGCTGCAGTAACCTTTCCTTCACCTTTGAATTTAAGGCTAACCTTAACTGGTTCGTCACTGTGCATCTTAAATCGAATCTTTTTCAAGTTCAAAATGATTTGAACTGCGTCTTCCATAACACCATCCATGGTTGAAAATTCATGGGAAACTCCCTTAATTTTCACAGAGGTGATTGCGCTACCCTTTAAAGATGCTAGAAGAACACGCCTAAGCGCATTACCTAGAGTCATACCATAACCTGGGTAACATCCCATGATTTCAAACTTACCACTCTTTTCGTCAATAGGAGTGTATTTTGGCTTCTGAGGAAGTGACACTGTCTGCATATCCTCTTTCTAACGGGCAGCTCATGGATATCTCCACAAGAAGCACGTTTTTCAATTAAAAAAGTTAAGGAAAACAAAAATGAAAACTTGTTTATCGAGAGTATGATTCAACAACCATTTGTGGATCAACATGGATTCCAACATCTTCCCTGCTTGGAAGAGCAACAATCTTTCCTTCCATCTTAGACTGATCAAACTGAATCCAACGTGGGAAATCTTTCTTAGCTGTTAGCGTTTGAGTCTGAAGTTTGAAATATGCATTGTCTTTCTTTGATTCTTTAATTGCAACCACGTCTCCAACTTTCATTCCACAAGATGGGATAGTAAGTTTCTTTCCATTAACCAAGAATGCTCCGTGAGTCACAAGTTGTCGAGCTTGAATCGGTGATTGCGCAAATCCCATCTTACGAACTACATTATCTAAACGAAGTTCCAATCTGGTCATAAGCAAATCTCCGGTCACACCTTGCTTGTTCTCGATTTCCTCATAGTGTTTGCGAAATTGTTTCTCCAAAACTCCGTACATTCGTTTGATGCGTTGCTTCATTGCAAGCTGTTTACCGAACTCACTAAGTCCTCGAGAAATACTTTTTCCATGAACTCCTGGAGCGTATGGACGACGAGTAATAGCACATTTAGCGCTATTGCATCTATCCCCTTTCAGGAAAAGTTTTTCTTGCGCCCTGCGGCATCGTTTACATTTTGATCCTAATAAATCTCTAGCCATAAAAATCAGATTATTAGCTTCTTAGCTTTTCAGCTTTTCAGCTACTTTTAAAAAAATATTACATTTGTTACACCTAAACAGCTAATAAGCTAATGCCTAAGAAGCTATTATTATACACGACGTGGTTTCTTTGGACGACATCCATTGTGTGGAATAGGAGTAACGTCTTTGATCGCAGTAAGCTCAAAGCCTTTATTAGCCAATGATCGAATCGATGATTCTCGACCGGAGCCAACTCCTCTTACAAACACATCCAATTCTTGTACACCAAATTTTTTCACCTTTTCGCTAACATCATGAACTACCTGAGTTGCAGCATAAGGTGTAGCCTTCTTAGCACCCTTGAATCCTAAAAGTCCGGAACTAGACCATGCCAACATTGCACCATTTGCATCAGAAATCATAACCATGGTGTTGTTGTATGTGCATTTAATATGGGCTTGACCCTTATTAATTTGTCTTTTCAATTTCTTCTTCTTTTTCTTCACATCCCCTTCAACAGCAACAGCTGCAGGAGCTTCTCCTCCAGTTTCTAGAGCAACTTGCTCCATTATTTCTTCAGTTGTTTTAATTTCCTCTGCCATAATTATAATTCTAGCTTTTTAGCTTTTTAGGCTTTTAGCTTTTTAGATTTGATTGATTACTTTCCGCATTTTAGGACTAAAGCTAACAAGCTAGTGCCTAAGAAGTTTTTACTAGGTTTTTGATTCAGATCGTCTTCCGCTTCCCATAGTTCTTCGCACGTTTCCACGAACTGTTCGACTGTTTGTCTTTGTTCGTTGTCCGTTAACCGGTAATCCTTTCTGGTGACGAGTTCCGCGATAGCTACCAATTTCTTTCAAGCGTTTGATGTTCATCTTAACTTCATGCTTAAGCTCACCTTCAACTTTGTGCTTCTTTTCAATTTCATCACGAAGCTTGTTGGCGTCATCAGACGACAAATCTTTTGTGCGAGTATTTGGATCGATACCAAGTAGTCCCAAAAGTTTGCGACTAGTTGAAGGCCCAATACCGAAAACGTAAGTTAGGGCAATTTCGATTCTTTTTTCATCAGGAAGGTTGATTCCAGCAATACGTACCATAAATTTTATAAGTATCTATTTAATCACTAATTATATTTGCTAGCAGTCCAGTACATGTTCTTTGCTGCTGCAGTAACAAATCTCTTAACCTTGTCGTTGTTTGTGCTTAGGTGTGGAACAAATTACATAAACTTTTCCACGTCTCTTCACGATTTTACACTTGGCACAAATCTTTTTTACTGATGCTCTTACTTTCATAATGTTTTCCTACACTCCACTTATAACTTTTTCTCCAAATTACTTTGGTAATTTGTCATTAGTTGTGAGTCTTTAGTTATTAGTTATTTACATGCGTTGTGTAACGCGTCCTTTTGTTAAATCATATGGACTCATTTCCATAAGTACTCTGTCGCCCGGCAAAAGTCGAATATAATTCACTCTCATTCTTCCAGAAATATGAGCCAGAACCTCGTGTCCATTGTCCAAACGCACTTTAAACGTTGTGCTTGGCAACGTTTCAATGATTGTTCCTTCTAATTTTATAAGTTCTTTTTCCTGTTTTGGTGCCATAATTTGCTTTACTTTTACAACATAAAAATAGAGGGGGTTACTTGAGCAGCACTATCCTAATTCTTGAATTCAAATAGTATAAACCTCTACTCTTGACAGCTATTAAGTTTTGCTCAAAAACGTATAGCAATCTTAACAAAGTATTGTTTTCTTGTCAACCCTAAGAAATCAGCCTGTGTCTTTTATAGTGTAACTTTCCTACCTCGACTCGCAAAGACGATTATTCGTCAACACAAGGCGAGTAGCTCACGCGCCCATAATTCGCACATAATTCAGTCTATACCAAAAGAAAAAACAAGAAAAAAAGGCTCTAGTTGGTCTCATTTTGAACTTCAACCGAAACTCTTGATGAATATTGAGGGATTCTAGTGATAAAACTTGGGGTAAATTCGACATTTGCGCTCTTTATTGAATCATATTTCCTCAATATATCAGCTAATTGGTCATCACTTTTACCCAATAACTCTTTCTTTACTTGAGGTAAGTTAATGAGCGGTGTGGATATCACGTTTCTTCAAAATTTGGCTCTGCACTGCCATAATCAATTTTGGAAATTTCAGTTTTTACGGAGTTTAATTGCGAATCAATTTTTAATGAATCAATTACCACATTTTTCACATCATTTTCAGAAAAAACCAGCGTCTTGATGGAACCCGTCACTATCCAGTCAAATGAATCAGTCCTAGAACCAAGTTTAGCGGAAGATGACGATTTAGTAATGGTAATTTTTTCAGCTTGATTCAATACCATTTCGTCTGAAACAAGCTGCTGCTTCATAACGTCTTTCATTTTCTCCTTAAAGGCATCTTCAGCTTTCTGTTTTGCACCATCCAAATCTTGCTGGGTAATAGTTCCGGGACTCACTATTTGAGCATCACCAGATCCTCCCGCAGTTGCGGAATCCGAACTTGCATAAAATTTCTCGAATTTGGGCCCGCCAGCAAATCCTGGAATTGTAAATTTAGTCGCGTCAATATTATATTCATCGCCGGCATTATCAGCAGTAATTTCAGCTTGAATAACGCCTGGCTTCAATTGTCCTCCAATATTTGAATATCCAGGCACCACTACATTCTTGATGAGCCTAAATATTTTTCCGTCTGTTGTCTCTAAGCGTGTTGTAGCAATAAGTGTTTGAGGTTCTGGACTAAATTCATTATAAATAACCACTGTGCCACGAGCTTTTTTGCCTGATGATTCGCCCATTCCTTTTACTTCAAATGGCAACGAAAATTGCTCTTCCTTTTCAATACTTCTTAGTAGAATAACCGAATCGTCTTCACTTATGGCGCCGACTGCCTTAATTTCCATATCTATTTTCTTTTTAGATATATCTGACTTGATTATGATTTTAGCGCTAGGAATAAACAGATACCCACCCACTCCAAGAAATACTAGCGCGCATGTCATCAGAAAAGCTAGGAAAACTTTTTTAATTTTTCCACCCCCAATACTCTTAGATTGAGTTTGAGCAGATTCTGAATTATTAGACCTTGCTGAATACATTTTTTCAAGAGTTTCTGCTTTATAGGGGTCAAGTTGATTTTTATATAAATTTTTATTTGCGGCGCTACTTCCCGATGTCGCACGCCTTACATTATCTTGTTTGATTGCAACCTCTTTTCGCAGGTTCGATTTAACTTTATTAAGAACAATCTTTTCTGGTTTTTCTTTCCTATCTGAAGCGCGACTAACTGGCGCAGTTTTAGCAGCTTTCAAATTATTCGCTGGCAATTCTTTCAGATCTCGACGCAGACCAGATTGATAATATTCCCCAGAACCAATATTACTAAGTCTTGCCTGCTTATCATTTCTAGAATCCATCACTTTTTCAAATTCAATATCTCTTGTTTGCTCACCTTCCTCATTTTCTTGGTCATTATAAACATCTAAAGACGAGTCGAGGCCTTCCAATGAAGTGCAAGCTTCTATACCACTTCTCTCAGCCATTGAAATTGCAATTTCGTCTTGAGTTACAATTATCACACGCTTTGAAATTTTATCTGCTTCTCTTTTTAGAATTTTCAAATTCACAATGCTCTGCAAAAAGAGTGCTCTTTTAGGCACAACAAAATAATTATCGCTAGACATTGATTTATTAAGCCTATCAATGACTGAGGAAATTTCTTCGTCAACATCAATATAAAATGTTTGATGCATACAATCAGGTTTTAGCTTTTTAGCTTTTTAGCTTTTTAGAATTCCTAAGAAGCTGAGAAGCTAATGCCTAATTAGCTATTTATTAATCTTGCATTGTTTGCAGTACTCTACGTAAGATTCCCGACATAACCTTTTCTTCCCCTGTCACATCTAAAACCAAATTAGCCAAGCCCATTGGTGTGACATCCTGTGGATTTTTTAATTCATCAGTATGATCTATTATTCTGACAACATCTTGGGGTTGCAAAAAGCTAACAACAGGCGCTTTGGCAAAAGGAAGACTTTTCACCCATTCAGAAGAAAGAAGTGCTTTTTTTATACCAGGTAAACCACTTCCACCGCCGCAAAGCAAAATTTTTGATGGCAAGACATCACTACCCGCAAATTCAGCCAATGAAAGTTCCACGCCACTAAGCCAAACAGCGCAGTCACTTTGCAAAATCTGTTCAATCTTTGAACTCACATCTTCGCCTAATTTTCCTTCGGAATATTTTATTTTCAGTTCTTCAGCCTCATCCATTTCAATACGAAGTTCCTGCGCAAGTTTTTTCGTGAAAGCGCGGCCACCAAAGGCGAACATCTTAGTACCTTCTAATCCTCCATTTCTAACTACAGCAATATCAGTCGTGCCACCTCCTATATCTATAAATATTGCATTGAAATCCAAAGCATCATCATAATCTATACTGCGAGCAACAGCGTACGGTTCAGCAGCGATACTGAGCAGATCTATATTAAGTTCATCTGCAATTGCCTGAAGTGCGCCTAAGTGAATCATTGGCGCATAGGCGTTGAATATGCTGACTGACACATCTTTACCTTGAAATCCAATAGGATTAGTAACTTGATAACCATCAATTCGCACATCAACAATTGCAGCATTAATAAGTTTCACATCAATATCCTGACCCGTCTCCCATTCAATTTGTTGCTGAATTCTCTCGTAAGCTTTCATTTGAACCTTTTGAATAATACTCTTAAGTTCAGGGAAATCAATCCTGGAATCAGGATTACCTCTTTCGTAATGTACTGTTGTAGTAGTGCCCTTAACTAGTTCACCTGCAATTCCAACGATAGCTTTTTTAACTTTTTTAATACCAGCATTTGCCAATGCCTTACTGATTGATATCTTACAAGTTTCTATAACACCTGAAATATCCGAGACTGCGCCGCTTTGCATGTTCCCTTTTTTTTGCGACTCTTTTCCGACACCGATAACCACGCCAGTTTTTTCCTCGCCATCAATTTGAAAAACCAAAGCTTTTGCAACTTCAGTACCGATATCCAAAGCTAAATAAAATTCAGCATTTGATTTAGAAAATATTTTGGAAAAAATAGACATACTAACAAAAATCTCAATGTCAAAATCCAAATTTCAAATAAACAATTCAAATTCAATTAACTGAATTGAGAATTTATGATTTTTAGATTTTATTTGTCCCCAAGGGGTAAGCTTGAAGCAAAACATTCGTCATTTAGATTTGGGTTTTTAAAAACGATTTACATATAATCAGCAAATTGATTTCACAATAACATTATCCGCCAATATTTCAATCTCTTTTTCATCCAAAAGTCCTTTCTGTCCTCCGTATTCAGTAACCGAATTCGAACTATTTGCAATTCCCCATTTTAAACATGTTTCCAAATTGTGACGTTTAATGAAGGATGCAAAAAATCCGCTCGTGAACGCATCTCCCGCTCCAGTAGTATCAACGGCTCTTTGCATAATGGCTTTAGCATGCATCATAACATTTCCATCATACGCCCAAGCGCCTCTTTCTCCGTCCGTTATGGCAACCACTTCGGATCCTAATCTTCGCAAAACTTTCAATAAATATTCCTCACTTTCTAAAAGTTCTCTAACAGCAATTTCTCCGCATCCGGAAACTATTTCTATTGCTTCATCCTTATTCACAAATAATATGTCGCAACTACCAATTGTATGCACAATTTTAAGTATATCCTCATGAATTGTCTTTTGTCGCGGATTAAAAGCAACGTGAATCTTTTTTTCCTTTACATACGAAAGTATGCCATCCAAGTTTTGCTGCCAATTCCCACTTAGGTCCCCAATAAAAAACCAATGCGGATATTTAATCAATCTTCCATCAAAGGCCATCCTTTGACTTGCCACATGACTGGAAAAAATAACTCTGTCTACGCAATTACTTTCAACCAAAATAGCTGACAAATCACTCTTGCAATCAGATTCAATTTTTATATGTTCAATTCCAATGCCTGCATTTTGAACCTGCTTCAATATCCACTTGCCTGTCATATCGTCGCCAATAGTTGCATAGGATGAAACATTTTCTCCAAGCTTTGCCAATCCTGCTGCGACATTAATGCTATTTCCTCCCAATGTCTCATGTCGATCTTCAATTGCATATTTTGCGCCCAATTCAAAAGCAATTTTTTTTTGCGAAAGAATATCATCGGGAGTTTCAATAAGCACACCCTCCTTGGTTGGAAAAAATATATCCTGGCAGGCGGAACCAATTGTGATTATTTTAGACATGTTATCTATTTTTATGTTTGTATGTTTGTATGTTTTTATGCCTTGCTAATTTCTTTTTCAATCTTCATTAATCTGTTGTATTTGCAAAGTCGTTCTCCGCGTGAAAGTGAACCAGATTTAATAAATTCAGCTGCAGTTCCAGCCGCAAGATCAGCAATGAAATCATCAGTTGTTTCGCCGCTGCGATGAGAAATCATAATTTTAAGATTATTTTTCTTTGCTAATCGGATGCAATTTAAGGTTTCAGTAAGACTACCGATTTGATTAACCTTAATAAGAACAGCATTGCAAGCCTTTTCCTTAATTGCACGCTCAACTCTTTTAACATTCGTTACCAATAAATCATCCCCAACTAACAAATTTTCATTCAAAACTTCTTTAGGCACTCCCACAGCAATTGGTTTTTTTGCAATTTTTTCAGTCATTTGCGCCCAACCTTCCCAATCATCTTCAGCTAAACCATCCTCGATTGAAACTATATGATATTTATCAATCCATTCTCGATAGATATTAACCAGCTGTTCGCGCTCCAACAAAACTCCTTCTGGCTTAAAGACGTAATTTTTTTCTTCTTCATCATAAAAACTACTGGCTGCCGCATCAATACCCAGGTTAACTTGAGTTCCAAGTTCATATCCACACTTCGAAATGGCCTGATTAATAAGCTCAAGCGCATGAGTATTACTTTCCAATTTTGGTGAAAATCCACCTTCATCGCCAACACCACTGCTATGATTTGCTGCTTCCAGAATTTTTTTCAAAGTGTGAAAAATTTCACTTCCAGCCCTAAGTTGCTCAGCAAAACTCTTAATTCCAGTCGGAATAACTTTAAATTCCTGAATGCTTAATCCGCTATCGCTGTGCTTTCCCCCATTTAAAACATTAAACATCGGAACTGGAATTTTAGGATCAACATTTAATCCTGAAATTTCATTAATGTACTGATAAAGTGGAATTTTCTTGGATAGAGCCACGGCTCGACATATTGCCAATGAAACTCCAAGAATTGCATTTGCTCCTAAGTTAGATTTGTTTTCTGTTCCATCCAATTCCAACATCAATTCATCAATTTCAAATTGTTTACTCGCATCCTTTCCAATCAAAAGTTCTCTGATTGAAGTATTGATATTATTTATCGCTTTCAAGACGCCCAACCCGCCATAACGCGATTCATCACCATCGCGAAGCTCCAAAGCTTCGAATTTTCCAGTTGAAGCCCCAGATGGTACAGCAGCAACAGCCCTTGTCCCATCACTCAAAACCACTTCTACTTCAACGGTAGGATTACCTCTTGAATCTAAAATCTCTCTTGCTTCTAATTCTGAAATCTTGAACATATATTTTTACCTTATTGAATAAATTATAAACAAACCTATAGCATCACATCCCCCTTATCCAAATAAATATTTGCTGCAACGGATTGATTGAAACGAGTACGATCAAAAGCAGCATGTAGTAAACGGTGAGATATTTAAGCGTTGTAAAATATTGATGATGAGTTGAAAATTCTTGACCCAAATTTTTCTGCATAAACTTCCATGATGATAAAATAAATTTGCAATGGATTATTGCTATTACGGCAATCGACATTATAAGCAGAATAAAAGCAGTTGAAATCTGACTTCCATATAAAAAGAAAGTTCCGAAGAAAAACAATGGCAAAATCCAAAAAGTTTCCTTATCCCAAAAATCATCATCCCTATTAAAATTAACAAAACTTGAAAAGTACAAGTGTGGAATTGAAACAAAATTTATCACCAACCCAATAGAAAAAACCAAAACAGTTACCCAACTATATACTCCAAAATAATTTCCCGGAGCCAACACATTAAGATTATTCAAAAGAATCAAAATAAATCCAATATACAGCAAAGTTTGAGAAAAATACAAACCCACCAACGATCGCATACTTGTTCTTCTGAGCGTATACAATGGTTGCTGCTGCTCATTGCAAACATCTAAATTTCCATCCTTAAATTCAGGACTATTCATATTTATTTTTTGTGTACTTAATACACTCAGTATACCATACGAAAAAATATATTAGAATAGTTCCTTAATTTTATTATTCGACTACCCGCAAAGATTCGATTCCAGGCATATGATTTCCACTTAAATATTCAAGCATGGCGCCACCTCCAGTTGATACAAATGAAACCTTATCCATCAGATTATTCTCTTCCAAAACCTGCACTGATTCACCACCTCCGATCAAGGTAAAGGCATCGCTTTCAATAATAGCATCTAAAATTTCCTTAGTTCCGCAATCATATGGCTTTTCTTCAAACTTACCCATAGGGCCATTCCAAACAACTACTTTTGATACAGCGATAATATCTTTAAATCTAGCAATAGTTTTCGGACCTATATCCAAACGATCAATGGCAAAATCCATTGGCAAGATAACTTTTGAGGAAAATTCTGTTTTTTGATCTATCGCCTCATTTGCTATTTTTCCACCTACTAGAATATGAGCATATGTTTGCTCAAATTTATTAATCAATGGCAACTTAGTTTCAATTTTCGCACCTCCAATAATAGCCGTGGCTGGCTGAAGAGGCTCATGGATAACCTTGTTAAGATTTTTTATTTCCTCTTGAAGCCAAAGACCAGCAAAGCTCGGGAGAAACTTTGTCACCCCAGTCACCGAAGCTTGATCGCGATGACAAACACTAAATGCATCATTCACAAATACGTCAAAATTCTCTGCCAATTGTTTAGCAAATTCAGCATCATTAACTTCTTCCTCACTGTGAAATCTTACATTTTCCAATAAAAGAATTTCTCCTTCTTGAAGCTTTTCCAAAGATTTGGCAACTTTTTCACCTATACATTCATCGATAAACACAATTTTTTTATTTAATATCTTCTCCAATTCTTCCTTGATCTGGCCTAATGAAAATTCAAGATTGACTTTTCCATCTGGCCTCCCCAGATGAGACATTAAAGCGACCTTAGCGCCCTGCTGCCCAGATAAATGATCAACAGATTTTTTGCAGGCTTCCAATTTGTAATGTTCTTGAATTTTACCATCCACTATCGCCACATTGAAATCAGCTCTCACTAAAACCTTCTTACTAAGAAATACTCCTTCTTGAATTTTTTTAATATTCATATTTAGATTGGCATATAACTGATAACTTGCAACTGATAACCAAAAATATCGAGTTTGTTTCTTGCTATATTGTTATCAGCTATATATTGCTAGTTATATATTATATATTATATGTTATATGTTATAAGTTATATGTTATTTATTTATCTTCCCATTCCAAAAATTGCAATCACAACTCCCATAAGAGCTGTAACCATTGTAAAAATCCAGGCACGCATAACAATTTTACATTCCGGCCATCCCTTAGCTTCAAAATGATGATGCAGGGGTGCCGCTAAGAAAACTTTACGATGAAAATATTTTTTACTTAAGAGTTGAATTGTCACACTGCCTGATTCCAACACATATACAAGCACTATCAAAAACAAAACCACAGCTGAATTTGTAAGCATTGCAACGACGCCAAGAGTTGTGCCTAATGACATCGCTCCAGTATCCCCCATCATAAAGCGAGCTGGCTGTATATTGAACCACAGAAAGGCTAGGATCACGCCTGACATAGCTGCGCAAAAAGCTGAAAGATTAACTTTATTTTGAAAAAATGCGATGATTGCAAAGGAAAAAAAGGCCAGCAATAAAACCCCGCCATTAAGACCATCGAGTCCATCTGTTTCATTTGAAGAAACTGCAGCAAATAAAATTACGAAAATAAAAAGAGGAATATACCAAAGACCGATTGAAAAATCTCCAAAAGCCGGGATATGCAAAACATCCCAACCTAATTTGTAGTAAAACCAAAATCCGCCAGCTGTCGCAATAGCAATTAGCCAGCCGAAACGCATCGCAAAACGCATTCCGCCGCCCTTATTTTTCCCCCAACCTCGCACACTCATAACATCATCAAAAAGTCCCAAAACTCCAGCTGAAGCCAGCGCGAAAAGAGGAAGCCATACTTCCTTACGGCTCAAAAAATCGAGTCTGGCCAAAAAATTCATATCAAAAAGTTTTCCAAAAAACGGGAAAAGGAAATGGGAAGAGAAGGCCAATATGATAATAGAAATCCACATTATTACTCCACCCATCGTAGGTGTTCCAGATTTATGAGCATGTAAGCTGCTGACAAATTTCAGCTTCTCTCCGTTTACATCACTGCTTTTAATCTTAATACCGAGTTTATATTTATAAAGTAAATGCGTCCAAAGTGGAGTAATCGCAAAAGCCAAAATGAATGCAATCAGCCCAGTACTAAGAACCTTGAGAACATTAACTACTTCTGGAATTGTTTGAATTTGTGCAAATTGCATTTGATTAAATCACTAATCAACACTAATTAACCACTAATTTTCACTAATAATTTATTTGTGCTGATTCGTGAGTATTTTTATTTGTGATTATTCGTGACTTGGCTATTGCCAAGTATAAGCTTTGAATGTCCAATCAATTGCAGTGCGGATATCTTGCCAACGATGACTGTCATCCAATAAAACTGCAATGATTCGATGTTTACCAGTTGGGTCAGTAGCTCCCATGAGAAGTGAGTATCCAGCCAGTGGCGTAAAGCCAGTTTTTCCGCCTATAACATCTGGGACTTCATTAAGAATAAGATCAGTATTTAAAATCGTATGAACAAGGTTCCCATCCATTGAAGCAACTTTGGTATTACTTGGCTGCCTAAAAACTTTCCAGATATAATCGTAGCGCATCGAGTAAGCAGCGATTCTTCCGATATCATATGCGGAAGAATAACATTCAGATTCTCGTCCATCAATTTCCAAGCCTGAAGCTGTGCAGAAATGAGTATTAGATAATCCAAGTTGCTTGGCTTTTAAATTCATGACCTCGGCAAAAGACTCCTGAGTCCCTGACATATGTTTAGCTAGTGCAATTGCCGCATCATTAGCACTGTTCATTAGCATTGCTTGCAATAAATTGCGAGCTGAAATTTTTTCATCAATTTTTAATCGCTGACTAATGCAATAACCACTTCGAGGGCATCCTACTTTAGTACCTTCAATATATACTTCTTCTTCTCCAATAGTGACCGCCTCATCAAGATCCTTTATTTTTTCCATTGCTAATGTAGCAGTCATCATTTTAGTTAATGATGCTATTTGTCTCTCATCCGTTGGATGATTACCTGCTAAAAGCTCTCCAGTGTCAGCATCAATGATTGCAAATGCATGCGCATTCGGAAGCACTAAATTAGAAACATTCTCATTTCTAACGGTCTTATATTTAGGATTATCCACTGCTTGAGCCTTCAGCTTAATAGGTTCAGGTATCTTTTGAATTTCTGTGCCTTTTACTGAACCTTGAACAGCAGTTTCAATCCCATATCCATCAGCCTGCACAAATCTGCCACTCGAAAGACCCTCATGAAAAAGCAAAAGGGAATTAAGCGGAAACGCAATAATCATTAAAATGGTTGCCCCTATACCCATATTTATATAAAATTTTCAATTTATAATTTTCAATTTTCATTGAATGTTCAGCTTTTTATCCACCAACCGTTAGCTAAACTAATGTTGATTTTGATCACTTGAGTCGTTGCTTTCAATAATAGAATTAATCCTACTATCTACTGATAGTGTAGCATATTCTGGCAGATTTTTCACATCATTAATTCCAAGCTTCTTAAGAAAATCAAAAGAGATAGCATAAACATATCCACGGTTATCACGTGGGTTGTCGTTTCGTTCAATAAGTCCGCGCAATAGAAGATTTCTTAAGGTATAAGAACAGTTTACTCCGCGAATTTGTTCAATCTCAGCTTTTGAAATAGGACCTCGATAAGCAATGATCGAAATAACCTCCATAGCTGAACCTGAAAGAGAATCCGTGAGTTCACTTTTTACCAATCCCTCAACGAATTCAGTGTTTTCAGATTTCGCAGCAAGCTGAACTTCCTCGCCTTTTCGCAAAAGCATCAAGCCACTTTCAGATTGAGTATATTTTTCACCCAGAGCATCTATAGCTTTTTCAACATCCTCAATTTTAGATGATATTATTTTTACCAATTTTGCCAATTTAACTGGCTCACCGCTTACAAATAAAATGCTCTCAATAATTGATTGTAATTTTTCAATTTCCATAC
>LBTS01000027.1 GCA_000992165.1 Candidatus Moranbacteria bacterium GW2011_GWC2_37_8
ATATGAACCGAATTTCACAGTCAATTGATAGGTTCCATCAGGATTTTTCATGAGCTCCTGAATGCGAAGATGGTTGACTGCAGCAGATTTGAAAAGGATGTGATAATGGTCAGTAATCCAAGTTTTTATTTTACTAAGAAATAATTTTATTTTCATATCAACAAATAATGTTTTTAAAATAAATGATATGTATAAATTATATCACAAAATTTTATCTTTTAACATAACATGCGATTTTTAAAAAAATGAGCTTATTGATAAGCTCATTTCTATATATCATATATACGCTAAATCCCTACTTCCTTCCGTATGTATCTTCGTATCTAACAATGTCATCCTCTTCCAAATAATCACCGGTTTGAACTTCAATAATTTCCAAATCGACAAGTCCTGGGTTGGAAAGTCGATGCTTAGAAGTCGCAGGGATATATGTGCTCTGATTTTCATGCAAAACCAATAAATCCTCGCCATTCACAACTTGCGCTATTCCTTTTACAACCACCCAATGTTCTGAGCGGCGTTCATGCGACTGCAAGCTCAAAGTTGATCCTGGTAAAACTGTAATTTTTTTCACCTTATGATTTTTTTCATCAATCAAAACTTCATATTTACCCCATGGACGTTGTACTTCAATATTATGTTCTACCTCCTTATAATTATGCTCTTTAAGATATTCTACGACATTTTTCATCTCAGCGCTTTTACCTTTTTTCTGAATCAAGATAACATCATTATTTTCCACCACATTGATATCATCAACTCCAACCGTAACAATGAGGCGACCACTGATTGAATTGGTATAAACATTTTTTGAATCAAATTCCAAACGCTTAGTATTCGCAGCATAGCCGCGCTCAGCCACTTCCGCTAATTCATCGAATGAACCGATATCACTCCAATCAAAATCACCTTCAAACATTATCACTTTTTTTGAACGCTCAGCTAAAACATAATCTATGGCTATTTTTGGCATTTTTTCGAAGTTAGCCACAAAAACTTCATATTCTTGCTTGTAAAGTTCAAACATCTCGCGATCACATATTTCCAATTCATTGATAAATGTTTGAATGTTGAACATATACATGCCAGCATTCCATACATATTTTCCTGTGGCTAAAAACTTTTTGGCAGTTTCAAGATCAGGTTTTTCCTTGAAAGATGCCACGCGAAAATGATCATTTTCTTTTTCACCTTTCTCAATGTGTCCTAATCTAGTGTCAGGTTTTGTTGGAGTTATACCAATAAGCCCAATATTATTTCCTAAAGACGCTAGCGCCCTTTTTGCCAACTCTTGATAAACTTCTTTTTTTCCAATGAAATGATCCGAGTGAACTTCAATAATGGGAACATTAACATCTACCCCGATTTTTTCATGTAGATATTTTACCGCCAACATAATTGCCGGAGTAGTGTCTCTAGCTACAGGTTCAATAATAATCTGCTGCTTTTGGAACCCTGGATATATTTCACTAATCTGATTGAAAACATTGTATACGTTGTCTTTACCAGTAACGAAATAAATATTTTCTTTAGCTACAACTCCTGACATACGATCAAAAGTCTCCTGAATCATCGACTTATCAGAATACAATTTCAAAAACTGTTTGGAAAAATTTTTTCTGGATAGCGGCCAAAGTCGTGTTCCACTCCCACCACAAAGAATAATGCTGTACATAGTATTTCGTATATCGTATTTAGTATTTAGTATAAAATGCAAGTTTCTAGCTTTTTTATTATACATAATGCGAAAGAATGCGTCCAACCCATATATACACACGAAAAAATCGGAGTTCTTCTCCGATTTTTTATGAAAACTATAGCAACTAGTCAATCACAGGCAGGCCTCCAAGATCTTCTTTTTCTATAGTTTTATATAAGGGATTTTTCTTGAGCGCTACTTTTCCTTCGTGTTCAACAACATAATAAGCAAATCCTCTCATTTTTTTCACAAGTTCATAGTCTGCATGACCTGGAAAACTGGATGGGTCTCGATCTTCAAAATCCACCGGGCTATCATCAATGGTTACTAAATAAGTTTTTCCAGTGTTAGCAAGAAGATGTCCAAATTTAATAGGCATAAAAACTTCATCCCCCGTTTTAACAACCACCGCTTTGAATTCGGCCACTTGGTCAGCAACCATTTCGCCTTTTTCATTTTCTACTAATTTTTGAAGTAAAGCTACACCTTCGCCGAAAGCAATCATGTATTTTTCACTCAAGTCCCCAACATGATAATGCCCATAAGTCTTTATATATTCTCCAGATATTGTTCCAGGTTCCCAAACCGTAGTATTTTTTTGTTCAACCCCACCTCTAATCATGTAGTAGTGAACTTCAGGACCGTTTCCATTTGGGTCCATCAAAACATCTTGCATTTTTTCATGTGTTCGCGCCGCATAATGCTTAGGAACATTTGTAAAATCGATATTCATTTATTTATTGAATCATGAATCACGAATTACGAATCATGGATTGCTAGACCCCCTGATTCTTGATTCTTAACTCTTGATTCTTTTTATTTTAACACCCTGCTTGTTTTCACGAACCACTTATCCACGCCAACAAAGCGTTGCTGAGGATTATTTATATTTTGAGCATCGATACCTTGAAGCGCCGCACTGGTTGGAAACAAATAATAACGTCCATAAAGAAACACTGCTGGAACTTCATCTGCAAGAATAGATTGGAATTTTTTAAAGTCCTCATTTCGCACATTTTCATCCATCTCTTGGCGGACATTTTCCAAGATTCCATCGGCCTCCTTATTGTCAAAAAGCGACAGATTAAGTCCCGGGTCACGTTTCTGGGAAGAATGCCAAAAGGAATAAAGATCTGGATTGAAACTTATAGCTTGACCGAAAAGCAAGCTGTCGTATTCTCTAGTTTTAATATAATTCTGTTGCAAATCTGAAACACTCAAAACTTTCACATTAACTTTAGCTCCAACTTTAGCCCATTGTTCTTTAAGCAAGTTAGCGGTTTGATTGAGCTCTGGCCAATCAGTTGTCACCAGCTCGAATTCAAGGGTAGTTGTACCCTTTTTACGCACATTCTCATTTGTATCCAAGACCCATCCAGCTTCGTCTAATTTTTTATTGGCAGCCTCCATATCTGTTTGAATTTGTTTTGATTCATCATACCCCTTCATTTGTGGAAAAAATGGCGACGACAAAGGCGCACCTTCTCCATGAAGAAGTGTTTCTATTATTTGTTTTCTATCAACGCTCATATTAAGCGCTAAGCGAACTTCATCGTTTGCAAGAACTAAACTCTTAGTTTGATTTAAAAAGACAGAAAAATATCGCGGGATTACTAACTCATGAAGATTGGTACTTTTAACATTCTTGATATCCTTAACATTTTCAGGAGGAATACTTCCCATACCCATAACCTCCTTTTTATTATAGGCAGCAATAAGCGTAGTATCATCAGGATAGAAGTTGAAAGTCATCTTGGAAATATATGCTTTCCCATCATAATAATTTTTAAAAGCAGCCAAAGTAAAAGTTAGAATATTTCCATTGGAATCCTTTTGAAAATCTGAAAATGCAAATGGTCCACTTCCAATGGGATGCAAATTATATTCAGCAAGAGCAAATTTTTCAGGTGCGATATTTTCCCAGATATGTTTTGGCAATATTCCAACCGTCAAATTATCAAGGAATCCTACGTAGGGTGATTTTAAATTAAATACGATGGTTTGATTTTCACCAATACTAACATCCACTCCCTGAAAACCTTGCCTGAGTGGACTTTTATAGGCTGGATCCTGAAGGACACTATAAGTAAAAAATACATCATCCACCGCCAAGGGCTCGCCATCATGCCACAAAACATTTTTTTTCAAATTTATAGTATAAGTCTTTTGATCTTCACTAATAGTGAAGTCTTGAGCTAAATCAGGCACAACATTACCACTTTTATCATACTTAAAAAGACCACTGAAAATTATTTGTGCCAAATCACTGTCAGCTTCACTTGTTTGAGAAATCAATGGATTCACATAAAGCGGTTGCCCAACAATTCCCTCGATGTATTGGCCACCAAATTTAGGTACAGTTTTTGTGATATCAAAATAAAAAGAGCCAGCCCACACAACAAAAGAAACCGCGATAATCAAAAGCAGTCCGGTTACAATAAATTTTTCCTTAAAAGATAACGCCTTCCCGATTGCTCTCCAATTCTTTGGATATAGGAAACGTATTTTATCGTTAGTGTAGTTACTAATAAGATTTTAGATAAAATTATTAAAAAAAACTTAGAGCCTGCTGCAACAGTTAGCTGTTTGCAACTACAATAGTTGCGATAGCCAAACCAATAAAACATACTCCCAAGAAAATTGAGACGTAAAAGAGAAATTTTTCTACACCTCGTTTTGTATAATAGCCGCCAAAATCTCCACCAAATGCACTACTGAGACCGCTGCCTCTGTTTTGCATCAGGATTGAAACCGTAAGTCCCAAGGCCACCACGAGTTGAGCTATAGTTATAAATTTCATAAAAATTTCAAATGATTACTTAATGCCATTACAAACATAAATTTACCAAAATCCACAGTAAAAGTCAAGACAAATCATCTTATTTTGCCTCACTTAAAGTAAAAAATATGAGAGTGTGCGAGATCTTGATCATATGTTAGCCATGTATAACTCCAATATCAAATTAAACACTCAATTGATTTACTTTTTCTTTGAATTGTTCAAAAATCTTGGGCCCATGAGGACTTGGAAGAAAAACTAGAGCGTCATCATTAGCATATACCAAACTTCCCTCCTGGTGAGTTTTTGGATTATTCATGATTCGTTTTTTTTCAATCTTTCTTAATATATTTTCAATCAAATCAAAACCAATCATTTTTTCACCCAATTGCCGAATTTTTCTTGACCACAAGGAATCGCTCAATAATTTGAGCGGGGATATTTCATCCAAACCATAATGTGGCTTCATGCCTTTAATCCAATGATTTTTAATTTGAAACCTATGATAAGTTTCCCAACCGAATAACGGAAACAAAAACATATATTCATTAGCTGAAAATAAATCCTTAGTTATCACTTCCAATGACTGATCGGTAATAAAAAAATTCAAACATACCCTATCGATTATCTTATTGCCATAACGACGCCTGCCAAGGAAATGCGTCACTAATGTAATAAGCGTTCTGCCTGTCCAAATTTTTCCATATTTAATAACAAGCAATAAATCCCAGTCACTTTTCGCATTTGCGTTTTTCATAGCTAATCCCCCAGTTACACCTATCATTCTTACAAACGGAACAAAACGTAATACCCAAGCAATGCGCCTTAGTCGCTTCAACTTTCCAGTTGAAATTTTTCCGTTAGCAGTCCTCTTACTAACTAAATTATCTCGCTCTTTAAGAAAATAAAATCCATTTAATTGCCTGATAAAAACAGCCAATTCTTTGCTTTCCAAATGTTTCATGATCTCAAGCAGAGACACTTCAATTAAAGCATTTCCCTGATTGTAATAATCGGTCCTAATCAAATATCGCCACACTTCAAATGCGGTCAATGGATAATCAAGTCCATCATAATAAATTATAGTGGCTAAAATATTTTTACTTAATTGGTCAGACATACCTTCAGTAACTAGAAATTAGTAACTAACCTCATTTTTATCTACTAAGTCGCCTATAATCACGCCGATTGAAGTAGCAATTGGAACTGCTAGGATAGCACCAAGAGTGCCGCCGAGCTTAGCACCTATTAAAAGTGAAAGTATCACCACCACAGGATTAAGCCCAACTGCTTTTTTCATTATTTGAGGAACTATGATGTGACTTTCCATTTGTTGAATCACAGTAAGCACTCCGAGCACAATTAATCCAGTCATTGGTGAAATAAAAAAGCCGACTAGTGAAGCAAGTGAGGCTGAAATAATAGGACCAAGATATGGAACAATTTCCAGTAAGCCCGCGAGGAGAGCAAGCGCAAGAGCATAAGGTATATTAAAAATAGAAAGAGCGACAAAATCAAGAACAAAAATTATTAACATTAATAAAATTTGACCACCTAGCCATTTACCTATTTTTAACTTTATACGATCCGCTACTGAAATAACATACTCATGATGGTTTTCAGGAGTAATGGAAACTAAAAATTTATTCATCCCGTCCTCCTTTACTGACATATAGAAAGTTAACGCCAAAATTACTAACAAAGAAATAAAGAAAGAGAAAACTCCAACAGTTGCTCCAAAAAATTGACTAGAAGATTGGAAAAGATTACCCGTCATATTTTGCAAAAAATTATGACTATCGAAGGTGATTCCGTATGACAATGCGTATTTCTCAATGCCAGCAAAAGTATCAGCAAAAGAAGCGCTATATTCAGGAAGGTTTTGAGCAAAGTTTTTAAATTGACTAACGAGCGGCGGCGTGGCAAATGAAACAAATAGCCCAATAATCAAAAACAATGCAAAATAAATAATAATAATTCCAAATGACCGGTCTACTCTACGTTTATTCATCCAATCAATTACTGGATCAAGCGTGGCTGTTAAAATCACCGACAAGAAAAATAAAGCTACGATATCGCGAACTAGATATAAAAACCAAAGACCGAGAATAATAGCGATTGTTCTTATAATAAAACCAGTTGAAATGTCGGTAGTTTTTTTCTCGTACATACTTTTGAATTTAATAGTGACAAGTGACCTGATGACTAGTGACAAAAAAATAACTAGTCACTCGTCACTGAGTCACTCGTCACTTATCTACACTTGCTAGCTATTTAGTATTTCCTCGATTTTTTTCTGATTTTTGTGTGGTCCCACAATTGCACAGTTAAGTTTTTCTTGGCAAAAAATATCCTTGCAAACACGCAGAACATCTTGTTCAGTCACCGCATCTATCTTAGCAAAAACTTCTTCAGGTGTAAGAATTTTTTCCTTGTGCATTTCCTGGTCAATAAAAAACATAGCTACATCGTCAGATGCCTCGAAGCCCATAATTGAACGACCCTTGATGTAATCTTTGGCATTTTGCAGTTCTTTTTCACTAACGCCACTGATAGCAATCTTCTTATATTCTTCCAGGATAACTCTTATTGTCTGCTCAAGTTTTCCATGTTCAACACCTGCTTGAGTAGAAATGTATCCGCAGTCTTGATAGGTGTCCACACTGGTATGCACGAAATAAGCTAGTCCTCTTCGCTCTCGTACTTCAATAAATAGGCGACTACTCATATTACCCCCAAGAATAACAGAGATAAGACCAAGAACGTAGCGATCCTTGTGATTTTGATGATAAGCGCGATTTCCCACAATGACGTGCGTCTGATCTGTTTTTTTGAATTTTATTTTTATTTGAGGGATAGATTGTTTTTCACTAACTTTTTTGAAAGTTGGCTTTTTTCCAGAAGGAAGAGCTGAAAAATATTTTTCAATATGCGTTAGAATTTTTTTCTCATCAAATTTTCCAGCCACGCAAATGACAGTGTCGCTCGCTGTGTAATATCTCTTCATAAAAGAAACAAAATCCTTTCGCATGAAAGCATTAATACTGTTTTTATTTCCAACAATATTTTTCCCCATGGAAACACCAGGATAAAGCAATTCTTCGAATTCATCGCCTACACTTCGGCGAGGTTCATCTTCATACATACTTAGTTCTTGCAAAATTGGTCCACGCTCTCTATTCACCTCAACCTGTTCAATTTTAGAATTAAGAAAAATATCTGCCACCACATCAAAAGCGGTGCCGATATGTTTAGAATCAACTTTCGCATAATAAGCAGTCTTATCTTTTGCCGTAAATGCATTGAATTCGCCGCCAATAGCATCAAGCTCTTCTGAAATTGATTGCGCTGTCGGACGCTTTTCAGTTCCCTTAAAAAGCATGTGCTCAATAAAATGAGAAAGTCCTGCTTGTTTTTCAGTTTCGTAGCGCGAACCAACTCCAACCATAATCATGACGGTCGCCGTCTGCGTTCCTCGCATAGGAATAGTCAAAACGCGAAGTCCATTTTTTAAAGTTGTTTTTTTAAAATTCATCAGATAATTTTGAATTTTGAATTTTGAATTTTGAATGAATGATTAATGTTCAAATCATTAAAACATTAATCATTCAGACTTGATTCGAAACCTGCCTGCCGGTAGGCAAGGTTCGAAATTCTGATTTCAAAATTTTTAAAATAATAATAAAAGCAAAACAGATTACTTAACTTTTGTCTTCTTTACCCTACTAACACGGATAAGTCCACTACATGGCACAATTTCAATTCCCTTCTTTTCAAGCTCATCCAAAAACAAATTCATACCGATTGAATCAGAAGCCAGATGTCCAGCCACAATAACGTTAATATGAGCAGCTTGTGCTTCTTTTCTATTCTCCTCACTTTGATGCATTGAAATAATTGTTCCAATGCCAGCATCAGCAAGTTTTTGATACATCTTGGCGTTATAGCTTGTTCCTCCAGCAAACTCAAGAGCTGCTATCTTTCCTGCACGATTTTGTTCACTGCCAGAAAATATTTTAGGACCCCCACTTCTTTTTGCATATTCTCTATATTCCGGAATTTCCAAGAGAGCATCAATAACTTCGCCGACATATTCTGGTTTCTTTTTAGCAATTTCACGCTCAACAAATTCAGCTGCAAGATTATCAGCTGGAGTATGAACATTCATTAAATTAACATCAAGCAATTTGGCGGCATCTACGACGCGATAATGATTGTCCGCATGAAGACCCCTTTCAACTTGCTCAATGCGCTCCCTAAGGATTCCTTCCGCAACATTCACAGGAACTCCATGCGAATGCATAAGATCAATCATAACCGGCATCACCTCTCCTAAATCTGCAAGCGTTTTTCCAATTGGATGATGACAAATAACAGCATCAATTGGACTTTTTGAATTATGATTCGAAAGATATCTAGCCATCATAATTTCAGATGGGTTTATATCAATTCCAACCAACACCTTTTTGATTTTTTTCAAGCCATTATCAAACTGAATTCCTGAGTCTGCATAAGGATTAACAAGTCTTTCTTTATCAAAAAATTCCTTTTGGTCTTTAGAAAGTTTTCCGTATTTATCCTTTTGCCTCTCTAACATTTTTTCAATTTTTTCCTTGCTGCGAAAATCAGCTTTAATCCCCAATTCTATTGCTAATTTGTAAATTTCTTGAATTGTCATAAATATTTATGAGTTAAAAATTATTTATTACAGAGGTATCGTGAGTGAGAATACTTTTTCTTTTTTGCATTAAAACAAGCCTCCTCAGTGTTAATTTCAAATAGTTGCAATTGTTTTTCCGCATAAAAAGAAAAATGTATGCTCGCGATTCAAGTCACAAAGCCAATAGATTAACGATTCACTTTGCGCATCAATGACATCGGCTCAATGTCTTTCTTGTTTATTAACAAATAATACAAATTTCCATGACCTCCATGCGCAGAATCAACTGCTTCCATATCCTGATTATATATCATCTTAATCTTAACTGGAACATTCTTGTCTCTCATGACAATCTCAATACTATCTCCTGGACGTACAAAATTGTGAATTTTCACAGTAAGCTTGTTCCCAATGCTTTCAAAAACTTCTCCCACAAATTGAAATTGTTCATTTATTTGCTGACCTTGAAAACCATGTTCTGGTTCATTACCAAGCAAAAATCCCTTGGTATAACCCCGATTAGCTAACTTATCAAGCTCCTTAGCTGACCAACGAGCTGCCTTTTTAATTTCTTGTGTGGTTTTTCCTTCTTCAATGGCATTCAACACTTTCCTATAAGCTCTCACCACATTTGCCACATAAAACACGCTCTTATTGCGACCCTCTATTTTGAACGATGTCACACCCGCATTTTTAAGCTCTTCCAGGTGCGAAAGCAGGTTTAAATCCTTACTATTAAAGAAGTACGTGCCATGAGAATCCTGCTCAAGTAATACAGGTCGTCCACTTTGAACTTCCTCAACTTCCATCATCTTATATTCGTCTAGTGACTGATTACTGATTACTGGTGACTTGGATTTGTATCCCCAACGACATGGCTGCGTACAATCTCCCAGGTTAGCGCTTTTGCCGCTCATCCATTTGCTCAGAATGCAGCGACCGGAATAACTCATGCACATCGCGCCATGTACAAAATACTCAAGTTCCAATTTTGGAACATGTTTTTTGATTTCGCGGATGTCATCCAAAGTAACTTCACGAGCTAAAACAATTCGAGTCACGCCCAAATCATACCAAAACTTTGCGGCTTGCCAATTAGTGACATTAGCTTGCGTGCTCAAATGAATATCAACTTCAGGAAGAATTTTTCTAACCAATGAAATGATTCCCGGATCAGCTACAATCACCCCATCAACCTTAATCTTTTTCAAAAATTTCAAATGCTTTTCAATAATTGGTAAATGATAATTATGAGCATAAATATTAAGCGTCACAAAAATCTGTTTACCATGCTCGTGCACATATTTAGTTGCTTCTTCCAGTGATTTTTCTGTGAATGTGTTGACTCTTGCTCGCATAGAAACATCTGGAATTCCAGCATAAACAGCATCAGCCCCCCAACTAATGGCATATTTTAGTTTCTCAGGACTTCCCGCCGGCGC
>LBTS01000028.1 GCA_000992165.1 Candidatus Moranbacteria bacterium GW2011_GWC2_37_8
AAATACACAGGCATAATTTTGAACAAATGGGATGTGGGAGAAACTGATAGGATTTATTCTATCTATACTCTTGAAGGTGGAAAAATTAGATCCCTGGCTAAAGGTGTCCGCAAATCACATGCAAAGCTTGCATCTTCGCTGGAGAATATTACTTTAGCAGACATCACGATAGTTAGAGCTAGGGGGCTTGGGAAAATAACAGGTTCGATTGTTGAACAAAATTTCAGCGCACTCAAGCAGGATTGTGATGCTTTACTGGAAACTTTTTTAAGCCTCAGTATTTTTGATAAGATTGTTGATTTTGATAGTTCCGACAAGGACGTTTTTGAGCTTCTGAAAAATTATTTGACCGCTGTCGACCAACTAGCTCAAAGTGAGGGAAGTGAAAAATATTTGATGCTCAGGCTTGGATTCATGATTAAACTTCTTGATGCTCTGGGTTATTCTATTGAAGTAAGTTCTTGTGTGATTTGCCAGAGTTCTCTTGATGAAAATGCTTTAAACTTTAATTCTGAGCATGGTGGAACGCTTTGCGCTAGTTGTGGAAAAGAAAATCTTGGCGGGTCGCTTCCGATCAAAGCTAATGCAATCAAGATGATGAGACTTTTTTTGAAAAATGATATAAGGGCGCATGTCAAAGTTCGCTCCACTTTGGAAGATTGCGACAGTGTGCGTCTGGTTGTCGATGATTTTTTAAGGTGGAATACGGGAATAAATATCTAATTTATTATCCGGCAGACTAATATCTAAACAAAAATTAAAAATTTTAATAATATTTTTAATTTAGCTTATTATTTGGTATAATATACATACACAAGTAATATCAAAATAAAAAAAATAATATGTCTCTCGAAGAATTAAATAAGGATTTATATAAGGACAATGGCGAGTTGATCGCTGGAAGAGTCCATGAACAAAGTCAATATGATCCAAGTAATGTTGGTCAAGCGGCAAGCCCTTTTGACAAGGAAGAAAAGTGGCGTGAGCCACAGAAAGGCTTAACGCCTGCAGGGAAAAGAAATTTGTGGATAGGAATTATTTTATTCTTACTGATAATTTTATCGGCAGCGGGTGTTTATGGATATCAGTGGTGGCTTAAGGATGCCTTTCATCAAGACAGGGTGTCAGTGTCTTTTGAAGGTCCCAAAGAGGCGGATAGCACTCAACCTTCTAAATACATTATTCACTATAAGAATGAAAATCGGGTAACGTTGAAAAATGCTGAAATTCAACTTAACTATGCTGAAAATTTTCAACCTACTGATAATTTAAACTTAAAATTTCTTAGTCCGACTGCCAGTAAGATTTTTATTGGTGATGTGAAGGCAATGAGTGAAGGCACTGTTGAGCTGAAGGGTATCTTTTATGCGCCAAAGGATTTTCCAGTATATCTGCACGCTGCGCTCAATTTTACACCTTCCAATGGAAGTGAGCAGTTAGTAATGGAAAATCAGATTGGTGTTAACATAACAGCTGCTCCAGTTCTGTTAAGTTTGGGTGCTCCGCAAAATGCTGCAGACGGTGACAGTGTGGTTTATGTGGTTGATTACAAAAATCTTGATATCAGGCAATTGAGCGCAGTGCAACTTCGAATCGACTTTCCGGCAGGATTTACTTTTGAAAGTTCTCAGCCAGCTGCTTCAGAAAAAAATTCATATTGGTATCTTGGCAATTTGGAACCTTATCAAAGTGGAAAAATAACAATTCAGGGAAAACTCAATGGTAGTGACGGTGAAACAAAAGATTTAGTTGCTTCGCTTGGACATATGGGCAGCGAAGATAAATTCGTAGTTTACAGTAAGCAAGAATTGAGTACGCATATTATTTCTCCAGTGTTGGCTGTCAGGCAAACTTTGGATGGAAAAACGGATGATATTATTAATGCTGGAGAGGTGCTTAAGTATGTTATTGAATTTAAAAATACTGGAAATATAGGGCTTAGAGATGCAATCGTGACTGCTAGGGTTGATGGGAAGTTAATGGATTTTTCTAAATTAAGTGTTGAGGGTGGTTCTTACGACAGCGATACTAATACAATTACTTGGAAAGCTTCTGACGTTCCAGCTTTATCAATTATAAATCCAAAATCAGGCGGGCAGGTCAGATTTTTTTTACCAGTAAAAGAAATTATCCCGATTGCGGGCAAGCTTGATAGAAATTTTATTGTCACATCTGTAGCTAGTATTGATAGTCCTGATATTCCAACTCCTATTGATTCCAATAAAGTTATTGGATCCAATAAACTTGAACTTAAACTTGCATCAAAAGTATTGTTTGATACTCGAGGATATTATAACGATTCAAAGATAAAAAATAGTGGTCCGATTCCAATGTTAACTGGGCAGGAAACCACTTTTGCTATCCATTGGTCTGTGGCGACTGTGTCTAATGATATTAAAGGAGCCAGGGTGACTTCATCTCTTCCTTCTGGTGTTCGTTGGACTGGCCAGGTGTTTCCTACGACGGAGAAAATATTATACAATCCCAGAACTAATCAACTGTCTTGGGATGTTGGTGACGTAACAGCTGGAACTGGAGTTTTGGGTGAACCTCGTGAGGTTATATTTCAGGTTGGTGTTAAGCCGCAGGAAAACCAAGTTGGGGAGCAAATCGTACTTTTGAATAAATCATCATTTATTGCCACTGACGCTTTTGTTTCTAAGGATATATCTATCGAGGGTCAACCTAAAGACACTCAGCTTTATGAGGATCAAGGAGTAGGCGCTAATAATGGAAAAGTAGCAAGATAACAAGTAACAAGTAACAAGTAACAAGTAACAAGTAACAAGTAACAAGTAACAAGTAACAAGTAACAAATAACAAATAACAAATAACAAATATCCTATCATTACTAGTTACTAGTTACCAGTTACTAGTCGACAGTCATTCTCTAGACTTTCTTCTTGTATTCATGTATACTAATCTTTAGTATGTTTGAATTATTATCTCAAAAAAATAATAAACGAGTTGGACTGCTTAAGACTAAGAGCGGAGTTATTAAGACTCCGTTTTTTATGCCTATTGCTACAAAGGGCGCCGTTAAGAACATGACGCCGGAAGATTTGAGAGAAATTGGCGCTCAGATAGTTTTGGGAAATACATATCATCTATGGCTTAGGCCCGGAGATGAACTTATCAGTCGCGCTGGAGGTCTTCATAAATTCATGAACTGGAATGGTCCGATTTTGACTGATTCCGGCGGTTATCAAGTTTTTTCTCTTGGCGCTCGCGCAAAGGATAAATACGGTTCAAGCGGAGTTGTTTTGAGTGAAAGAGGTGTGGAATTTGCTGACCCAGTAAACGGCAGTCGTCATTTTATGTCACCGGAAAAATCAATTGAAATCCAACTTAATCTTGGCAGCGACATGATAATGGTGCTTGATGAATGTCCTCCTTATCCAGCAAGTCATGAATATACTAAAAAATCATTGGAGCTAACTACACGCTGGGCTGCACGCTGTTTCGAATACTTTCATAAAAGAATTGCAGAAAATCCTGAAAAATATGCCAATGGGAGACCGCTACTATTTTGTATAGTACAAGGAGGAATATATGAAGATTTGCGCAAAGAAAGCGCGCGTCAATTGGGAGCCATTGATTTTGTTTCACTAGGAGGACCGTCCTCTGGATGGGATGGATGGGCTATTGGGGGAGTTGCAGTAGGTGAACCCAGAAAGCATCTGTATGAAATTTTAGATTGGGTGGTGCCGCTTTTACCAAAGGATAAACCTCGTTATCTTATGGGTTTGGGCAAGCCCGAAGAATTGGCTAAGGCTGTAGAGGCAGGAATGGATATGTTTGATTGCGTGATTCCAACGAGAGAGGGAAGACACGGACGCTTGTTTTGCTGGCGCAAAACAAGCAATTTCCAACCTTGCCTACCGGCAGGCAGGTTTCCAATTTCCAATGATCAAATGTCAAATAAGGAGAAAGGGAATACTTCGACAGATGACTGTTTCTATGAAACGATAAATATTTCTAACAATCAATTCACAGAGGATTTTACTGCGGTTGATGAAAATTGTGATTGCTATACTTGCAGAAATTATACTAAAGCGTATTTGCATCACTTGCTCAGAACTAACGAACCACTTTTCTTGAAACTTGCTTCAGTGCATAATCTTCGCTTTTATCACGAACTAATGGAGTTTCTTGAAGAAACTTAAGCAAGATTGATTAATTCTTCACTCTTTATCGGTATTAGTAGTTTTTCAAATTGAAACATTTGAAAGAATATTTATATTGCTACGTATTATCTATCGAGTCGATTTTAAAAATAAATTAAATCAGCATCCTTGAAAGTAGTGGTTTTTAAGAATGAATTTCATTAAAATCCTGTTTTGCCAGAAATATACGCTAGAAAGCGTCTTTTGGTTGGATGGAATATATACTCGATAGAGTAATATATTAAAAGTAAAATTAATAAAATCAAATAGAATTTTTTGAGCAAGGCTCGATTAAATTTCTATCACAAATATGAAAAAAAATATTACCAGTAAAAGTTCAACAGAAAATGCTAAGTTTGCAGAAGTGAGCAAGTTTCTAAAATTAGTTTCTGATGAAAATCGTTTGAAAATTTTATTAACATTGGGCGAGGGAACTATGAATGTTACTGATATTCATAGCAAGCTTAAATTGCCTCAAAACCTGACATCTCATCACATCTCAAAACTTAAGAGTCTTGAATTACTGAATGAGAAAAGAGAGGGAACTTTCAGACACTACAGCGTAAATGCTAAGAAGTTGAAAGAACTTAATAAGCTATTTAGAGAATTATTGAACATCTAGTAAATAGAACCAACTTATCAAAAACTAAGTCTTCCGGGGCTTAGTTTTTTGATTATCATTGGTTGACAGAGCACGGGTCAAAAGCTCAGAGATACTCTCGTATCAATTGGCCGAAAACAAAATAGGCTAGCAAAAAAGTTGCGCAAAACATTAATCCAATGTCATTGCCTGGTCGCGTGTGGGACCTTAGAACACTGGACAAATTATTTAAACTAGTGTATAATGGATTTATAAGTGAAGACTTCTTGAATTATACCTTGTTTAAAGCTTTTTTCTTCAAAAAAAACATCCTTCGGATATGTAATGTCCGGTTGAAATTAAAAATAAGCTTTCAGACCCAGTAGATTCCTCTTTTTAAGAGTTTTTTTCTATTGTTACATACTTTAATTTAGAATCTTAAAATGCCGTCGTGGTGAATTAATATGCGCACATGTTTCAAATGCATATGGGCAAATCTATGCGAGTTCGAGTCTCGCAGCGGCACACACTTAAACTTTTTTGTTGTAATTTTATAGTTCGCTCACTTGTATTTTCTAACATTGAAGTCTCTTAAGTACTAGAGCGTGTTCACGCTCTGAATAAAAAATAATTAACTTATTATTGCATTATCGTTTTAAATTTAACAATAACAATATAGCAATATAACAATTTAAACATTATGTTTAAAAAACCAGAGGTCAAAAAGACCACACCTGCAAGTTCGACGCAGGCAAAAAAATCGAACAAAAGACAGGGAAAGCCTCGCAGTGGTTCCCGTAAGGCACAGACTCCGCAAGGTAATGTGCTTAGTGATAATCTGCGCATTACTCCGATGGGAGGAAATGAAGAAGTAGGAAGAAACATGACCATGTTTGAATATGGTGGAGACATCATTATCTTGGATATGGGAATTCAGTTTCCAGAAGAGGATATGCCAGGAATTGATTATATAATTCCAAATATCAGTTATCTAAAAGGAAAAGAGAAAAATGTTAAAGGAGTAATCCTGAGTCATGGACATCTTGACCATATTGGAGCTGCTCCAATTCTGCTTCGAGAATTGGGATATCCGCCAATTGTTGGACGAGATCTTACTCTTGCTTTGGTTAAGAAGAAAATGGAAGATTATGACAAAAATTCTGCCGAGAATCTGAAAATAATCAGAGTTAACGCTATTACTGATAAAGTCCGCCTTGGAAAATTTGAAATTGAATTTTTTGATGTTGAACATTCAGTAATGGATGCTGTTGGTGTTATCATCAAGACTCCAGATGGAACAGTGATTCATCCAGGAGACTGGACAATGGACAAGAATCCAACTGACCACACTATGGTGACTTATGATCATCTTTCGAAACTTCCATCGCCGCGAATTTTGATGTTGGAAAGTTTAGGAGCAACTGATACTCGTCCTACTCAAAAATCAGAAGTCGAAATGTATAAGAATTTGGACATGTTGGTTAATAATGCCAAGGGCATGGTGATTATTGGAACCTTTTCATCTCAAATCAAACGTATCGGAAAAATAATCGAATACGCTGAAAGCATTGAAAAGAAAGTTGCCTTGGATGGTTATAGTATGAAGATGAATATTGAAATTGCCAAGGAACTTGGATATATTAAGGCGCACAAAAACACTCTAATTTCAGTGAATGATATTTCCAAATATCCTCGAAATAAAGTTGTTGTTATTTGTACGGGAGCTCAAGGAGAAGGAAACGCAGTGCTATCTCGCATCGTGAATGACGAGCATCGCTTCATTCGAATTATGAAAGAAGATACTATTATTTTCTCTTCATCTATTATCCCCGGAAACGAAAGAACGATTCAAAGACTTAAAGATGATTTGTATCGAAAATGTGATAACGTGATTCATAGCGACATCTTGGATGTTCATACTAGTGGTCACAGTAACGCTTTTGATATCAAGGATATTATCAGCCAAATTAAACCTGATTATTTCTTGCCTGTATACGCCAATCATTACTTCTTGAAAGAAGCTTCAAAGCTTGGACAAGAAGTTGGTGTGCATAAGGATAATATCTTTGTTTTGGATAATGGTAATCAGCTTGAATTCAGTGAAGGAAAAGCAAAACTACTTCCAGGAAAAGTTGATACAAGCTATGTCATGGTAGATGGTTTGGGAGTCGGTGATGTTGGCGAGGTTGTGCTTCGAGACCGACAACTTCTCGCAAAAGATGGTATGTTCACCATTGTGGTGATTATTGATTCTAAGACTAAGAAAATCATCGGAACACCTCAGATTACTTCACGCGGATTTATTTTCGTGAAAGAAAACTTTGACCTTGTTAATGCTACCAAGCGGGTAGTTGAAAAAGTTGTCAAAGAAAAAACTTCTGAAGATGTGGCTATCAATTGGGATTATGTCAAAAACAATATCCGCGAAGCAGTTGGATCATTCCTGTACACTAAGACCGAACGACGACCTATGGTCCTTCCTGTAGTTATTGAAGTTTAAAAAGTTTTCTTCTATATTGTTCTCTCCTAAGCAAGGAGAGATGTCCCGTAATCGGGACAGAGAGGTTGAGCGTTGCTTAACTTCTGAATAAATCAGAAGAATAACGCATGAGAAACCCGGCCAAGTGGTCGGGTTTTTTGGGTAAAAAATTTGGCTCGCGTACTTTGTACGTGAGCCAAATTGGTTCAGTTGAGAGCATTAATATGTCGTCTATGGCTTGAAGCTGATAGACGGCTTGTTACTGAGCGAATCAAAAATTACTTCAGCCGGGGTCTTCGGAGCATCCTTTTTAGGGTTATCTGAAGATTCTTTTTTTGCAGGCTGATCAGTGCATGGAGCGGGATTTCCCGCATATACTTCCAGGGCAAAATCTTTCAAGATTGAACGAATTTCTTCCGAGGACAATTTAGTCTCATCGCAGCCAAGTTTTTTTTCCATAACATACCTCCTTTTAGCAAATGTCGGGAAGATTTTCAGCCGGTTGCAAATTGTGACCGTATGAAATTTGCAGGTTTTCTGACTTTTGAAATTTGGAGTGTTTCACATTGTCTGACTCCTGATGCTACGATTCTTGGAAATTTTGTTCTGCCTAGCACGTTAAGCATGGCCTTGAAAAGTCTGATCTTGAAGCGTTCTCTGGAGAGTTTTTCTTTGAGTGTGATTCCATGGCATCCTCCTTTAGCCTGCATTATGATCTCATAGCTAGTTTTTCTGAGCGAAAGGCATTGCTCGGCAAAACCTTCTTGATTAGTGCTGACTTGAAGTCGAGCATTTGGAATTGCTTCATTCATCAGAGCGGCTTCTATTTGCATTGTCTGCCTTTTTCTTTCGATTCCAAATCCTGGAGATGCTGGTGTATCTTGGTACTCATCAGCTTTTACAATCCCACCCCCATTGTTAAAGATTTTTTGGCAGATAAGGTCAGCTTCTCTGGGCGTCACTCGTCTTACGATTGCCTTAAATTTGATATCTTTCGTGCAATAGAGAACTGAAAAGATGAGAAAGCGAGATCGTTTTTCATTCATTTGTGCTCCTCCTTGTGGGCTAAATTGGTAAATAACAATAATTGGAAACAAAAAACCTCCAGGGTTAGCTGGGGTGTTCGTGGGCTTTTGAATTATATGTTTTTCAACTTATATAACCTTATGCTTGAAACATTTCCAGCTAAAAACGGCTCGATTCGCAATCGCGCAATCGAGGACCATGTGTTTAGTAATTGTCTGGAATAATGTATTCATAACTACATTATATTTATTGTGACTGTTTTTGTCAAATGAACTTTAAAGTTGCATAATTGAGGCTTATTGGGTATTATTGAATAGGGGATAACTTTAAAAATTTCGAATTATGAATTTCGAATTTCGAATGAATGTTCTAATGCTTTAATTTTTAAAGCATTAGTCATTGTGATTTGATTCAAAATTCAAAATTCAAAATTCAAAATTATGAGTTCGAAAAAGCGTATTTTTTCCGGTGTTCAACCGAGTGGAAATTTGCATATAGGAAATTATTTAGGGGCGATTGCTAACTGGGTAAAACTTCAAGATTCTTATGAATCAATTTTCTGCGTGGTGGATATGCATGCAATCACGGTTCCGCAAGATCCCGAAATATTGAGAAAAAAATCTATTGAGATTGCCAAGATATATTTGGCAGCTGGAATTGATCCGAAAAAATCTTTGATCTTCATTCAGTCGCAGGTTTCCGAGCATGCTGAGCTGATGTGGATTTTGAATACGATTGCCAAGATGTCTGAACTTGAAAAGATGACTCAATTCAAAGACAAATCACAAAAAGAAGGTAAAGAAGGTGCGGCTGTAGGACTATTTGATTATCCAGTACTAATGGCAGCTGACATTCTTTTGTATGATACTCAAGTCGTGCCAGTGGGTGAGGATCAAAAACAACATGTAGAACTCGCTAGAGATTTAGCTAAGAGGTTTAACAATAAATTTGGCGATACTTTTATTGTTCCAGAAGTCCACATTAAGAAAGAGGGAATGCGTGTGATGGGATTGGATAATCCTGAAAAGAAAATGAGCAAATCTGCCGAATCAATCTATAATCGTATCGAACTTTTGGATGACGCCGAAATGATTCGCAAGAAAATTAGAAAAGCTGTGACTGACAGTGGTAGTGAAATTATTTATCGCGATGATAAGCCTGCGCTAAAAAATCTGATTAATATTTATTCATCTTTTTCTGGGAAAACTCCTAAGGAAATCGAAGCAATGTTCGTGGGTAAGGGCTATGGAGATTTCAAGTCAGAACTAGCTGAGGTTATTATTGCATTTTTAGAGTCATTCCAAGCACGTTATAATGCACTTTCCGATAAGGAAGTGATGAAAATATTGAATAAGGGTGCAGACAAAGTAAGACCAATTGCCAGAAAGAAACTCGATGAAGTTAAGACTAAAATCGGATTCATAGTGTAATTTGTTTTGATGTTGCGATTTTTCAAAAAAAAGATTAAAATAGAATCATACAAGCATTCAAACATAAAATCATACAAACATATAATATTTAGCATCTTAAAGTGTTGAAATGTTTATATGTTTATATGTTAAGATGATATTGTGGAAAATAAAAAAACAATAGTATTGGTTGTTGATGATGATTTGGATCTTTTGGAATTGAGCGCCGTGTCGCTTGCTGCCAAAGGTTTTGAAGTTTTGCAGGCTAAAAATGGAAAAGAAGCCTTGGAATGGCTGGATCGTAAAGCATCTGAAATAAAATTGATTATTTTGGATATTGTCATGCCTGAGATGGATGGATTTGAGTTTATGGAAGTGGTGCGGAAAAAAGAACAATATAAGAATATTCCAATCATCGTTACTTCTAATCTGGATAGTGACGCTGACAGGCAAGCAGCGTTTGCTCTTGGCGCCAAAGATTTTTTTGAAAAAGTTAAGATGAATCCAAGTCAAGTTGCCGATAAGGTTAAGAAAATGCTTGGTTGTTAATTTGATTTTTATTACAGGATTGAAAAATCCTGTTTTATATAAGGATATGAAAAGGGGATTAAAGAAAATTTTAGGGTATTTTCCACCTTTTGTGTTGGAATTTTTTGAAATGGTTTTTGCTAGTGCTGCAGAAAATCATATTAAGATTTCAAAATCAGGACAGCAAAAATTTCATTCGTATACACAACTTAAAAGACATCAAAA
>LBTS01000029.1 GCA_000992165.1 Candidatus Moranbacteria bacterium GW2011_GWC2_37_8
ATGAAATTGCAACTAAAGCCTTAAACAAATTGCAATCAGTTGTGAATACGACAATTATCGGTCAATCGCAAGATATTAATATTTCTTACGGAAGTAAGGTTACGGAAGTCCAAGTGCTTTCAATGTATGAAAATAAAACAGCTAGATACACTTTTGAAGGACCTTTGCATATGGGTGCAATTCTGGCTGGTTCAAATGATAAGAAAAGTTTGGAATTGCTTTGTGCATATTCTGTTCCGCTTGGAATTGCATTTCAGATTCAAGATGATATTCTTGGAGTGCTGGCTGAGGATAAAAAAATAGGGAAATCAGCCGCTTCGGATATTGAAGAAGGTAAAAAAACATTATTGGTAATTAAGGCATATTCTCTTGCATCTTCCATGCAAACAAGGCAACTGGATGCTATTCTTGGAAAAAAGAATCTAACCGGAAAAGAAATCACTTTATTTCGAAAATTATTAATTGATACTGGAGCTCTTGAATATAATAAGAATTTAGCAGCTGAAAATCTAAAACTTGGTAAGAGAGAAATTGAAAAAATAATAATACTGCCCGCAGCCAAAAAATTCTTAATTGGATTAGTTGAATATTTGGAAAAAAGGGAAATATAAGAAAATTATAAATTTCAATAAAGAAAATTTATGTTAAAGAGACGAAAAACCAGGAAGCTTAAAGTTGGTGATATTTTTATTGGAGGGAATGCTCCAATTGTGATACAATCAATGTGTACGACTGATACTCGCAATGTTAGCGCGACAGTTGCTCAAATAAAACAGCTGCAAAAAGCAGGCTGCGAACTGGTTCGTTTGGCAGTGCCTGATATGGTTGCAGCCAAAGCTTTGGGAAAAATCAAAAAACGGGTAACCATTCCGTTGGTTGCTGATATTCATTTTTCCGCGGAATTTGCCATGGAGGCGATGCGGCAAGGAATTGATAAGCTCAGGCTCAATCCTGGAAATATCGGCGATGAAGAAAAAATAAAAATGGTCGTGCTTGAGGCCAAGAAAAGAAAAATTCCAATACGAATTGGAGTTAATGGTGGATCGCTCGAAAAAGATATTTTGAAAAAATATAAAGGCAAAGTTACGGCTGCTGCTATGGTAGAATCCGCCATGCGTCATATTAAGATTCTGGAGAAATATGGATTTCGCGATATTGCAGTTTCACTTAAAGCTTCAGATGTTGAGCGCACAGTCGAGGCATATAGACTTCTTTCAAGTAAAGTGAATTATCCTTTACATATAGGAATTACTGAGGCTGGAACAATTTTCCGTGGAACAGTCATTTCATCTGTCGGATTAGGAATTTTGCTATACGATGGCATTGGCGACACAATGAGAGTTTCACTCACTGCTGATCCAGTTGAAGAAATCAAAGTTGCATGGGAGATTTTGAAATCACTGGGACTTCGCAAGCGCGGAATCACGGTGACAAGCTGTCCGACTTGCGGAAGAACCGAAATAAATCTGATTGAATTGGCTAAGAAGGTTGAAAATGAATTAGCTTTTATTGATAAGGACATGCATGTGGCCGTTATGGGTTGCGTAGTGAATGGGCCTGGTGAAGCGCGCGAAGCTGATTTAGCCATCGTGGGAGGAAAAAATGTGGGATTAATCATGAAGCATGGTGAGATTTTGCGAAAAGTCGATGAAAAGAATTTATTAAAAGAATTTATTAAAGAGGTAAAAAAATACTAATTGCGTTTCGTTTATTGATAAATATATAAATTAATGTCACAAGATAATATTTTAAAAACTCTTCCAAATCATATCGTTATTATTCCCGATGGAAATCGTCGTTGGGCATCTGAGCGTGGACTCAAGCCTTGGGAAGGACATGAGGAAGGAGCAAGAAACACCGAGTTACTTTTGCGGCGAGCGTTGAAATTAGGTGTGAAATGTTTTTCGCTGTGGGGTTCTTCACTTGAAAATCTTACGCGGCGGCCTTTAAGTGAAAAAGTGGCAATGTTGCATATATATGAGGAATATTTTGATAAGCTGCTTCACAGCAGTGACATTCATGATAATCAAGTCAGGATAAATTTTATCGGTAAATGGGAAAGTCAATTTCCTGATTCTTTGAAAAAAATCATGCATGAGTGTGTTGATGCGACAAAGAATTATTCGCAGCACATGCTTAACTTTTTCTTGGCCTATAGTGGAGATGATGAGATGATTGACGCGATAAAGAAGATTGTTAAAAGTGGAGTTGCACCGAGTGATATCACAGCAGAAACAATAAAGCAAAATTTGATGACCAAAGATTTGCCGTCGGTGGATTTTATGATTAGAACTGGCGGCGAACCTCATTTGAGCGCAGGATTCATGATGTGGGACGTGGCCAATGCCCAGCTACATTTTTCCGATTCTTATTATCCTGATTTTGGAGTTGAAAAATTAGAAGCTGCTATTGAAGATTTCGCGCAAAGAGGAAGAAGACTTGGAAAGTAAATAAAAATTTTGAATTTCTAATTTTGAATTTTGAATGAATGTATTAATTTTTGAATATTTAAAACATTTTTTATCATTAGAAATTGAATCGAAATTCGAAATTCGAAATTCGTAATTCGAATAATAAAATAAAATATGAAAAAGATATTATTTTTACTTGCATTTTTGTTTGTTTTACCCTTAAATGCAAATGCGCAGGAAAAAAAGCCAGCTGTATATTTTTATGCGGATTGGTGTTCGCATTGTCAGAAGGTCAATGCGTATTTTGAAGAAAATGGAATTTATGAAAAATATGATATTCAGAAATTGAATTTTGACGAGCCTGAGAATAAAAAAATTCTTTCAAAAATCTTTGAAGATCAAGGAATGCAATCAAGCGGAATTCCTGCAATTATAATTGATGAGCAGATGCTTGTTGGCGACGCTCCAATTATCAAGCAATTCGAGACCACCATTGAGAAATCAAAAGGTACAGCTCCTGCATACGTGGAAAAATTTAGAGAAGGTGGCCAGTCAGCCTCTGCGGTTCCGCTTGCAGCCTTGATTAGTGCTGCATTAGTTGATGCGATAAATCCATGTGCCTTTGCTGTGCTTATTCTTTTAGTGGCAACCGTGACTAATGCGCAAGGAAAAAGAAGAGCTCTTCAATCAGGACTTATGTTTTCTCTCGCGATTTTCGCTTCATATTTTCTGATGGGACTTGGACTATATAAAGCGATAACTATTTTCAATATTCCATTGGTGATTTCAACTGTTGTTGGTCTTCTGGCGATTTTGCTTGGGTTGGCAAATCTGAAAGATGCATTTTGGTATGGTAAATTTTTCATTATGGAAGTGCCATTATCTTGGAGACCAAGAATGCAAACAATTTTGAAACACGTGACAAGTCCATTTGGAGCACTTTCTGCAGGACTTCTTGTGAGTTTATTCCTGCTCCCATGTTCAAGTGGACCGTATGTTGTCATCGTTGGTCTTTTGGCGGAGCGGGTGAATATGGCATCAACAATTTCGCAGCTTGCTTTGTATAATCTTATTTTCGTCACACCAATGGTTGCGATAACTCTGGCGATGTATTTCTTTGATATTAAAGGAAAAAAACTTGAACAGCTGCGAAAAGACAATCTGAAATTGCTTCATGCGATTGGAGGTACTATAATGTTGATTATGGGTATATACTTACTGAAAGGTTGGCTCTAAATGTTGATTATGGGTATATACTTACTGAAAGGTTGGCTCTAAATGTTGCTAAAGGTAACTATTAATTTACAATAATAATTTTTAAAATTAAGTTTCACTTGTTTTGGATGGTGCATTTCCCTGAAAGCTAATGCAGCTGAAAGCTAATGAAGCTAAAATATTATGGAATTTGAATTCACAGACCAGAATTTTGATCAAGAAGTTATTGCCAGTGAGAAACCCGTCCTAGTTGATTTTTGGGCACCATGGTGTGGACCATGTCAAATGATGGGGCCAGTTATTGAGCAACTTGCTGAGGAGATGGGAGAGGCTGCAAAAGTTGGAAAAGTCAATGTTGATGAAAATGGAGATGTTTCTGCAAAATTTGGCATCATGTCAATACCAGCCCTGAAGATTTTTAAAGGTGGAAAAGTTGTGAAGGAATATGTCGGTGTTCAATCTAAGGAAGCTTTGAAAAAAGCTTTGGAAGAATTGGCTTAATATTGCATTTGCATAATTGTTCTTGAAGCCGGATTCTTGTTGGAGTCCGGCTTTTGTTTTGTAATCTATGATTTTTTGTATGCTCAAATCCATAAATCCATTTATGGATTTGAGCAATGTTTGCAGGCGTGGCTTTTAATGGGTCATACGCAATATATGGTTCTATGAAAAACAGCTATGATTTTTGTTTTTCTATTTTCTTTTTGGCCAATTATTGCGACAGCAATTCCTGAGCCCTTGACCATAGATTTGGGTCAAGGGTGTGCTCAAAAAGGAAATAAGTTGAAACCATGCATTGCGTATGATCCCTTTTAATTGATTGTTTTTTGCATTATACTAAATATATAATACTAAATACAAAATACTAGTTATGTACGATCTTATAATTATTGGTGCGGGACCAGCAGGATTGGGCGCATCTATCTATGCTTCGCGTTATAAATTGAACCATGTTGTTCTTGGGGCGGAAATTGGTGGTCAAGTTATCGAAGCTTGGGAGATTGAAAACTACGCGGGGCACGAATCTATTTCCGGTAGGGAGCTCATGGGTCTATTCCAAAAACAATCTCAGGAGCTTGGAGCGACAATCGTTCAGGCGATGGTGGCTAAGGTCCTTCGGACTTTCGATGGATTTGAAATAATTACAGATGACGGAAAAAAATATGAAAGCCGCGCTATAATTTTTGCGCTCGGCATGAAACCACGCAAAATGAATATCCCAGGCGAGGATAAATATGTTGGCAAGGGAATTTCTTATTGCGCAACGTGCGATGCAATGTTTTTCAGAGGCAAGGATGTGGCGGTGATTGGTGGAGGTGATAGCGCGGCAACTGCTGCAATTCATTTGTCAGAATTTGCCAATAGTGTGCAACTTTTGTATAAGGAGGGGACGAAATGCTACGAGCCGGCTTGGGAACAAGAAATTATTAAAAGTGGAAAAATTGCTGTGGCATCATTTGAAAAAATAAACGAACTTCATGGCGAAGAAAAACTTGCAGGTTTGATATATGAAAAAATAGATGGCGAAAAGAAAGAACTTGCAGTCGATGGAGTATTTATTGAAATAGGTTCTGTTCCTGGGGTTGTGATTGCCAAGGAGCTTGGAGTTGAAACTGATGAGCAGGGTTATATCGTTGTTGTTCAAGACCAAAGCACGAATGTGGAAAACGTGTATGCTGCAGGCGATGTCACAACTGGCTCAAATAAATTCAGACAAATCATAACGGCTGTGGCAGAAGGTGCGGTGGCAACTGGAAGTATCTACAAAAAATTGAAATTGACTAAGAAATAATAAATACCATTATGGATCCAATTGAATTATCAAAAAAACTAGGAGGAAAGATTGAAGTTAATAGTAAAATGAAATTGACCAAAGAAAATTTGGCAATCCTTTATACTCCTGGAGTGGCTAAGGTTTCATTGGCTGTGGCGAAAAATAAAAAACTTGCATTTGAATATACGATGCGAAAAAATACAGTCGCTGTTGTTTCAGATGGTAGCGCCGTGCTTGGACTTGGAAATCTTGGAGCAATTGGCGCTCTGCCTGTAATGGAAGGCAAAGCGCTACTTTTCAAGGAACTTAGCGGTGTCGATGCAATTCCAATTGTTTTGGATACCCAAGATACTGAAGAAATAATAAAAATAGTCAAAGCTATTGCGCCGACTTTTGGCGGAATAAATTTGGAGGATATAAGCGCTCCGCGATGCTTTGAAATTGAAGAGCGCTTAAAGGCTGAACTGGATATTCCCGTGATGCACGACGATCAGCATGGAACAGCCATTGTTGTTTTAGCTGGAATGATAAACGCACTTAAAGTTGTTAAAAAAGAAATTAAAAAAGTGAAAATAGTAGTTTCCGGTTCTGGAGCGGCTGGTGTGGCTATCACGAAATTACTTCTGCGCTATGGAGCAAAAGATGTGGTAGTGGTTGATAGTACGGGAATCATATATAAAGAAAGAGAAGGTGGTTTGAATGAATCAAAAATGGAAATCGCCAAGATTACTAATCCGAAAGATATTAAGGGCACTTTGCAAGATGCGCTAAAAGGAGCGGATGTTTTTATTGGTGTGAGCGCTCCAAATCTTATATCACATTTAGATGTCTCAATGATGAGTAACGATGCGATTGTTTTTGCTATGAGCAATCCTATTCCAGAAATAATGCCTGAAGAAGCATTGAAGGGAGGCGCTGCAATTGTGGCAACTGGTCGCAGTGACTATCCAAACCAAATCAACAATGTCTTGGCTTTCCCTGGAATTTTTCGTGGCGCATTAGACACACGTGTGAAAAAAATTACCGAAAAGCATAAAGTTGCAGCTGCTGTTGCATTGGCCTCATTGGTGAAAAAGCCTAGCCGTGGTAAAATTATTCCAGATGCACTTGACCCAAAAGCCGCAAAAGTTGTGGCTGCAGTTTTTAATAAATAGTATATCGTATCTCGTATACTGCATGTCGTATTCATACGCATACAAAATACCTGATACAAAATACAAACAAAAATGAACAACATAAAAGTACACCAACAAAAAATTGATTTGGAAAGTAAGACCCAAATTGAATTTTTTGATGTGACTTCTCAAATTCAAGATATTATTGAAGTAAGTGGGATTCGCGAAGGTAATGTGGTGGTTTTTGCTCCTCACACTACTATGGGCGTCGTTATTAATCATAACGAGCCTATGTTAATGCAGGATTTTATGCGAATCTTGTATAAGATGGTTCCAATGGACGATCGCTATTCTCATGACTTGTTTGAACTAAGAAAAACTTCGAAATCTGATGGACGAAGCAATGGTCATTCTCATTGCAAGTCATTCTTGACTGGCGTGAGTCAAACTGTTCCAATCGCCAAAGGAAAAATGCTCATTACAGAGAAACAAAGTGTTTTTGTGGTTGAATTTGATGGTGCCAGAAAACGCGATGTTGTTGTTCAGGTGATGGGAATCTAGTTAACTGAAAACTGCTAACTAAAAACTCATAACTAGCTGACAGCAGTTTAGAATTGTTTGGATTTTCTTATGTAGTAAAGTTTGGTGCATGTTTTTTTTGTTTTTTGTTATTGGTTATATGTTATTAGTTATATTATGAGCCGACTCGTGAACAATTTAATACGCAATGGATATTTAACTAGCGATCCAGTCATCGATGCATTTTCAAAAATTCATAGAGTTGAATTTGTGCCTGATGACTTAGCTTCTCAAGCTGAAGCAGATATTCCTCTTCCAATAGGGTATGGTCAAACCATTTCGCAACCTTTAACTGTTGCCTTCATGTTGGAGTTGCTTGATCCGAGACGTGGACAAAATATATTGGATGTTGGGAGTGGTTCAGGTTGGACAACAGGACTTTTGGCGCATATTGTAGGTGATAATGGTTCGGTTGTGGCTATGGAAAAAATTGTTGAGCTTTGTGAATTCGGAAAAAAGAATGTTGCTAAATTTAATTTTTTGAAAAAAGGAATTGTTGAATTTCATTGCGAATCAGCTAATGATGGATTTGCAAAAAAAGCGCCATATGACAGAATTCTTGTCTCTGCGTCAGTCAAAGAAATCCCCCTTGCTTTTAAGCAGCAGCTATCTATTGGAGGAAAGATGGTGATTCCAGTTGAAAATAAAATTTGGTACGTGGAAAAGGAATCTGCCGAAAATTTTAAAATAGAAAAGTTTCCCGGCTTTGCTTTTGTTCCCTTTGTTACGAATTCAAGTAAATATTGACGCCTGTATATTAAAAGCTTAAATGTTTAAACTATGACTATCAGAAGAAAAATATCCATCGCGCTTGTTCTGCCAATTCTTGCATTGGGTGGTTTTCTATATTTATACAACCAAACTTATTTAACTCCAGGAACTCTAACTTCTTCTCAGACCGTCTTGGTTGCTAAAGGAGACAATGCCTTGGTTGTTGGTGAAAAACTATCTAATGCTGGGGTTATTAGCGGAAAATATTTCTTAGCATATTATCTTTGGAAAAGTGGTCAGCTTCACGATCTAGTGGCTGGCGTTTATGTTTTTTCCCCTGGCATCAAAATTCCTGAAGTTGCCCGCATCATCACTGGAGGAGAGATTGCTTTTACTGCTGTTCCTGTAACTTTTCCTGAAGGGTGGACTGCAAAGGATATGGCTGCACGTCTAGATGCAAATGGCTTTTCAGGCAACGAATTTCTTTCTATTGTCAATAATCCTTCGCAAGAACTTAAAGATAAATTTCCATTCCTGAGAGGTATCCCTAGAGGGGGAACACTCGAAGGATATCTTTTTCCGGATACGTATTTTTTTGCCAAGGATGCAACTAGCGATGTTATTGTTGGAAAAATGTTAAATAATTTTGAGGAAAAAATTACAGATAAAATGGTAAGTGATATTTCTGCGCAGAACAAAAATCTTTATGATATTGTGACAATGGCTAGTATTATTGAGATGGAGGCAGGGTTTGTCGATGAAATGAAAACAGTTGGTAGTGTTTTTTATAATAGATTAAAAATTGGGCAGAGGTTGCAAAGTGATGCGACATTGGAATATGTGCTTGGTGATAATAAAGTTCAGCACACTGTAGCTGAAACGCAAAATCAGTCACCTTATAATACATATCAATTTGCAGGCCTTCCGCCTGGACCAGTTTCTAATCCAGGTATAAATGCTTTGAGTGCTGCGATATATCCAGCTGAGAGCGACTACTACTATTTTTTGACGGACCTAAAAACTAAAAAGACCATTTTTTCCAAAACTTTCGACGAACATGTTGCGAACAAGGCTAAATATGGACTGTAGGAGTTGGCTTGTAGGAATTAGAAATTAGCTATGAAGTGTAGTATTTAAAAGAGTCAATCCTTTGCGGGTGACTCTTTCTCTTTGACATGGGGGCTCGATTGACCTATTATAAATAAAGGTAATAAGGATAAAATTAATGAATCTGGCGGCATAAATTTCGCTTAGAAATGGACTTTTCAATACGATTATGGCAAATAAAATAAAAACTATTTGGCAAAAGATAGCGGGCAGTTTTTTTGGCATGTCACGCGACATTGGTATTGATTTGGGAACTGCAAATACGCTGGTGTATGTTAAAGGTAAAGGTATAGTGATCAATGAGCCATCTGTAGTGGCAATCAATAAACGAACCGGGCAAGTTTTGGCAATCGGAAGAGAAGCGAAACGTATGGTTGGAAAAACTCCTGGGCATATTGTGGCGACCAGGCCGTTGGTTGATGGCGTAGTTAGTGACTTTGAAGTGACGACTCAGATGCTGAAATATTTTATTGAGAAGGTTAATAAAGATTCTTTTTCTTTTTCACCGCGTCCACGCGTTCTAATCGGAATTCCATCGCAAATTACTGAGGTTGAAAAAAAAGCTGTGATTGACGCTGCAATGGCTGCTGGCGCACGCGAAGCGTTTTTGATAGAAGAGCCTATGGCTGCAGCTATTGGAGCGCGTTTGCCTGTAACCGATGCTCGGGGAAATATGGTAGTTGATATCGGAGGTGGAACTTCTGAAATCGCAGTTATTTCCTTGGGAGGTGTGGTTAGCGCAAGAAGTCTTCGGGTTGCCGGAGATGAAATGAATGAAGACATAGTCCGATATTGCAGAGATGAATTCAATTTATTGATTGGTGAAAAAACTGCTGAAGATATTAAGATCGCATTGGGTAGTGCTTTTTTACTAAAAGAACAATTGACTATGCCAGTAAGAGGACGTGATTTGGTTAGTGGGTTACCGAAAGAAGTGATTGTTAATGATGAACATATTCGCGAAGCAATTTCGCGCTCAATTCGCATTATTGTGAATAATATCAAAACGGTTATAGAAGAAACTCCACCGGAACTTTTGTCTGATATTATGCAAAGAGGAATTATTTTAGCAGGCGGAGGAGGTCTGATTAGAGGTTTGGACAAATTAGTTGCTAACCAAACGGAAATGCCTGTGCGTATGATGGAAGATCCTTTGACGGCAGTTGTTCGCGGAGTTGGAATAGTTCTTGAAGATCTGGAAACACTCAAAGAAGTCCTCGTGGAAGACCAACGTGAAAAGTCTTTCAAATAGAATTTATTGTCGAACGAAGTCGAGTGAAATGATTCGTCAGCAGTCGAACATTTCCGAGCGAGTGATGACATCAAAAGGTTTAATACCTCGAGGCTTGCCTCGTGAGCCCAAAGGGTCCAGGGCTCATTTGTAATTTGAATTCAAAAAGCGGTTATGCAAGGAATAATTTCAAAAAAAATATTCAAAGTTGTTATTATCGCATTTTTTTTGATTGGTCTTATTATTACAAATCCCAGTGGATTTTTTAATCCTGCCCGCAATGTTTTCACTACTATGCTGGCACCTTTTCAAAAAGTTTTCTATTCATTCGCGGTCGGAATTGAGCAAACTGGCGATTTTCTTGGTTCAATTGGTCAGCTTAAGCATGAGAATGAAGAGCTTATGAAAAATAATCAGCAGCTGCTTACTGAAAAAGCTTTGCTGCGGGATGTCGACAATGAAAACGCAATTCTGAGGGAACAATTGGACTTGCTACCACGTGGTAGTTATGAATTGACCGGAGCTTTTGTGGTTAGTCAGGATCCAAATGGTATGGGTAATTGGTTGGAGATCGATAAGGGCAGTAGCGATGGTATTGAAAAGGGTGATAGTGTTATTGTTTCAAGGGGAATTTTGATAGGTCGAGTTCAGGAAGTTAATGTGAAAACTTCAAAGGTTGTACTTCTGACAAATCCGGCAAGTACTGTTAATGTCACATCTTTAAAGAATGGAACAAAAGGTGTGGTTAAGGGTGAGTATGGTTTGGGAATTATCTTTGATATGATTTTGCAAACAGATGCTATAAATATAGGAGATGAAGTTATTACTTCAGGTATTGGCGGTGGCATACCTAGAGGTCTGTATGTGGGAACAGTTCAGGAAATTCATCCATCAAGCGACCATCTTTTTCAGCAAGCTGTCGTAATCTCTCCAGTTCAAGCGTCCAAATTGAGAATATTATTCGTGATTAAAAACAATAAATAAGTGAGGATTTTTTAGGGAGTGATTCATATGAAAAAAAAAGTTGTATATTTCCTTATTTTTATTGTCATAGCTATTTTTCAATTAAGTTTTATTCCAGTGATTTTTGAAAAAAAAGCAGTGGCTGATGCTGTATTGATGGCGATTCTCGCCTGGTCGATTTTGGATGGTTTCTTTGCCTTTTTGGCTTGGGCAATATTTTTCGGTTTATTTTATGACATCATTAGTTATTCCGTGATTGGCACACACGCTCTTATTTTTTTGGTCGTAGTTTATTTTGTAAGTTTTTTTTCCAGACGATTTTCGGTTGAGATGAAGGGCTTCGGGACAATATTATTTTTGCTGTTTATTTTGGTTGCAACTTTGGCGTCCAATGCTACCATTGCTACAATCTTTGTTTGGAAAATGCAGAATTTTCATGGTTTCTGGCAGTCATTTGGCAGCTTGAAGACAGTTATGATTCAATTGGTCTATAATACTTTTTTATTTTTAATCCTGTTTATGTTAATCAGGAAAATAAAACAATTTTTTGCAATCGAGGTTTAATATATTCAATATTTTTTAATGCTAAGAAATTCAAACAAATTTGGCAGGGTCTCGTCCGGCATGGAAATTGAGGATTATGTCCTAACAGCAACTGAAAAAGAAGCTGCCCGCATGGAGAAACCTTTGGAGAAAAAATGGTTTGACATCCTTTGGTATTCAATGGTGATTTTCGTTGCCTTGCTTGGCATGCGGGTAATTTTCCTTACGGTTATAAAAGGCTCCTACTACCAAGGAATTTCTAAGGGCAATAGTATTCGAAATATAGTTATCAAGGCTTCACGTGGAAGGATTCTTGATCGCACTGGAGTAGCTTTAGTCAACAATGTCCCAAGTATAGATGTTGTTATTATCCCAGCTGATATCCCAGCTGACGAATCTTCTGTTGCTAAAGTTGCCAGCGAACTTGGAAAAATATTAGGCATGGATGAGAACGAATTGAAAACGATTTTATTAAGTAAGAAATCCAAGTCGCTTAACCCGGTGCTTCTTAAGGAAAATATTTCACAAGATGAATCACTAATTTTATTGGAAAAAAGAATTAATCTCCCAGGAATAGGCATTGAAAAAACCGCAATCAGGGAATACGCTGATGGGCCAATTTTCGCCCATATTCTTGGCTATGAAGGAAAAATAGAGCAGAAGGAAATGGATGCAAATGCAAGTTATCTTTTGACGGATTATATTGGAAAACAAGGTATTGAAAAATCTTATGAAAAATATTTGCGCGGAGTAAATGGTGCCAATCAAATGGAGGTTGATTCAATGGGTAATACCAAGCGAGAAGTTGGGATAATTAACCCTAAGCCGGGAAGCGATTTAATAATGAGTATTGATAGTGAACTGCAGAAAAAATTATACGATAGCATGAATGCAATTTTGGAAAAAACAAAAACATCAACTGCTTCTGCTGTAGCTATAAATCCAAAAAATGGTGAAATTCTTGCTATGGTAAATGCACCAAGCTATGACAATAATCTTTTTGCAAAAAAAATATCCAACGCTGACTATAACAGTTTGATTCAAAATCCGGATAAGCCCTTGTTTAATAGGGCAATTGCCGGGGAATATCCACCAGGTTCAACAATTAAGCCTGTGATTTCTGTCGCAGCTCTTTCTGAGGGAGTCATTAATGAATCAACTGTTATTGATGGTATGGGAGGAATTTTAAGCTTGGGTAGCTATTCATTTAGGGATTGGAAGGCTCATGGTCCAAGTGATGTTCGCACTGCGATTGCTGAAAGCAATGATATTTTTTTCTACACAGTGGGTGGCGGATACGGAAATATTCAAGGACTGGGAATGAATCGCATGAAAAAATGGTATGAATTATTTGGATTGGGAAAATTAACTGGAATTGATATTGGTGGCGAAGTGGACGGTTTGATTCCAAGTGAGCAATGGAAGCAAGAAGTTGTGGGAGAAAGATGGTCGATTGGGAATAGTTACCATGCATCGATTGGTCAAGGTTATGTCAGTGCAACTCCGCTTCAGCTTGCCAATATGACAGCGGCTCTTGCTAATGGGGGAACTCTCTATGAGCCGCATCTAGTTTCTCAGATTAAGAAAAGTAATGGCGAAACGACTACCTTGGCTCCAGAAATTATTCAGTCAAATTTTGTTTCTCCTGAAATCATGAAGGCGGTAAGGGAAGGTATGCGAAAAACTGTTCTGGAAGGAACGGCAACACCTTTGAAGGACATGCCGGTTGAAATTGCAGGAAAAACTGGTACTGCTCAATTTGGCGTTGGGGCAAAGCAGGAACATGGTTGGCTTGTTTCTTTTGCGCCTTATGATGATCCTCAAATTGCTATGGCTGTTTTGGTTGAAGGGGCAGGTGAGGGATTCACGAGTGCCCTTCCAATTACTAAAGAGGTTTATCAATGGTATTTTAGTGGAAGAGAGTAGAAAAATATGAATTAGGTTGTAGGATTTGAAATAGTTGGGCTAGGTTATAAAAATGGGTTAACTCTCCCTGTTTATGGTTGACAAAATGGCAAAAAATACATATACTGAATCGGTTATGCTATAATGAAAATATCGAAGGTTCTTTGAATTCAGAATTTATCAAGACAATCAGGCAATCGCCGCGCCCCTTTATTTAATTATAAATGGTCGGGGAGGAAAGTCCGGACATTCAGTCAATGCTTTTGTGTTGGCAGTGGTAGCGGGTAACGCCCGTCGAAAGAAATTTTAGAGGTGCGAGCAGAGACGCTTTGACTTGAAAGAGTCGGGCACCCTTCGGGGTGAGCCTTGATGGTAACATCGGGGGTGAAACGGCTAAATCCTTACCAGAATGCAAGGCCGTGTCAACGCTTGCGTTGAAGTGCCGCTTGAGCTCATTGGCAACAATGAGCCTAGATAAATGATTGTCTGGAGCCATTAGGCTTTACACAAAATCCGGCTTATCGATTGTCTTGATAAATCCTGTCTTGAAAGATTAGTGTATTAAAAAATTTATAAATTTTTTATGAAAAAACGTTCAGAATTATTATTTAGTGCTGTTCAGATTCCGACTGATATCGCGGCAATATTCTTAGCTTCATTAAGCGCGTTTGCAATTCGTAATATTCCAGAAGTTTTAGCACTTAAGCCGAAACTTTACACCTTCCCAATTCAGAGTTATCTAAGTGTGATTATGATGGTAGTCCCTTTCATTATCTTCGTGTACGCCTTGGAAGGACTGTATAATTTGAAAGTTACGAGAAAATTCTGGCGAGAAGCCAGAAGCGTTTTTGTTGCAACTTCAATTGTTTTGGTTGGAGTTATCGCAGCTATATTTCTAAAAAGAGAATGGTTTTCTTCCCGATTTATAATTCTATCCGGTTGGTTTTTAGTTGTGACATATGTGATAATCGGTCGTTATCTTTTGCAAAAAATTCAAAAACATTTACTTAAAACAAGGGGAATCGGCGTTCATCGATTGTTACTGGTTGGAAACAATAGTAAGATGAATAGAATTAGTGAGGTAATAAAAGCGTCGCAAGAACTTGGATATGCTATCGTCGGACATGTTGATTCTGGAAGCGTGCGAATTATTCGAGAAATTAGAAAGCAGCTCGGAGTTGATGAAATAATCGTGTGCGATTCAACGCTTACAGACGAAGAGCAAGAAAAAATGATAGATTATTGTGCAATCAATAATATTACTTATAAATTTATTCCGACAACTTTGCAAACTACACGTTTTGAAGCCGGGATTTTTAGTGGGGAGCCTATTATCGAGGTAAAGCACACACCCTTAGAGGGATGGGGGAAAATTTTGAAACGAATTTTTGACATCGTGGCATCATCAATTCTTATTATTTTACTTTCACCTATAATGCTGATTACTGCTTTTGCAGTCTGGCTGGAAACGGGTTTCCCAATTATTTATAAAAATCAAAGAATTGGCGCTGACGGAATACTTTTTTTCGTATTAAAGTTTCGCTATATGAAGCAGGAGCTTTGCACTGATCCAAACACTCCAGAAGGAAAAAAGGCTTTGGAATATGAAAAAGAATTGATTAAAAAATTGAGCATCAAAAAAGGACCTCTTTATAAGATTAAAAATGATCCACGCAAAACAAGGGTGGGAGCTTTTATTGAAAAATATTCCTTTGACGAACTCCCGCAACTCTTCAATGTTTTTATGGGGGATATGAGTTTGATTGGTCCGCGGCCACATCAAGAACGTGAAGTTGAAAAATACAGCGAATACCACAGACGCCTGCTTACAATTAAGCCTGGCGTATCTGGCATGGCTCAGGTTTCTGGTCGCAGCGACCTTGAATTCGAAGATGAATACAAATTAGATGTATATTATATAGAGAACTGGTCACTTTGGCTTGATATCCAAATTTGCCTTAAGACGGTTACGGTTTTGTTTAAAAATCGTCGCAACTAAGCCATAAAAGTGTTCTGCATTGTGCATAACTTTTCTCGATTGACAAAAGTGAAAAAATAGACTATAATAGATAAATGAGAGAGTAGGAAAGAGAGCGGTTTGGTCGACTGTTTTCGGTATCTTTCTCGGTAATTAAACAGTAATTAATGAAAATAAAGCTATGACAGACAAAAGAGCTACAGACCAGGAATTTCTTGAGTTTGCTGTAAAAGCACTCGTTGATAACCCTGAAGATGTAAAGGTAGAAAGAAAAATTGATGAAATGGGTGTTCTCATTACTCTGGATGTTAATCCTGCAGATATGGGAATGGTAATCGGCCGAGAAGGTCAGACCGCAAAAGCACTTCGTACAATTCTTCGTGTTATTGGAGCAAGAAACAATGCTCGCGTAAACTTGAAAATCAATGAACCGGAAGGTTCAACTCGCGGAGAACGAACACCTCGCGCAGAGGCTGCTCCAGTTGAAGCTCCTAAGAAAAGCATTGATGACGTTCTTGGAGACATGAACATCTAAAAAGTTTCTCAAAAACTTTCAATAAAAAATCCCGCCGCAAGGTGGGATTTTTTTTGTGTTCTATTTTGTCATTCTAGGGTCATACTTCATGTTGTGCGGGAGGAAATACAAATACGAAAATACTAACCCGCATTGTAGATAAATGATTGTTTGATTTGAATTATAATATAAGTATAATTTGATAAATAAAATAAATAGAAATGAGTAAAAAACACATTAAGAATGTATAATTAGAAAAATTATTACGTTTTTAACCAAGAATAAATTGATCCAATAAAATATAACGAGCCGGTAATTACCACTGGCTTTTTTGATTGCCAGATGTTTTTTTTGATGTCTGGTTGCTTATTTTTAATGATGGAGAAGTTTTGAAAATCGTGTGATTTTAAAAACTTGGAAATTGTTTCATTGTCTGTTGAACTAAGATGATTGTCTTGTGTGCTGGTTGAAAATTCAGTTAGCAAAATCGAATCAGCAAGCGGGATAATGTTTTTCAGCATTTTTTCAAAATCTTTTCCTTTTTTGAAAGCAACGAGAAAAGTGAATTTTTGTTGAGGATAAATATTGGCCAAGTTGCTGGTGAAAGTTTCCATTTTCTGCGGATTGTGTGCACCATCAATAATGAGGGTTTGTTTGCCAATCTTCCGAATTTCCATGCGCCCCGGAATAGAAATATTCTTCAGTGCGTCGCGCAAAGACGGTTCATTAATTTTGAATTTATCGCGGCTTGACAGGATGGCCAAGCAGGAAAGCGAAAGAGAACAATTTTCCGCCTGATGGGCACCGATAAGTCCAAGTTTGATATCTTTAATTTTAATTTGTTTTCCGGAGCCTAAATCACCAGCAGCCTGGAAAATAAAATCAAAAATAGTTTCTTGTGGAGTTGAAGAAATAATTTTATAATTTTTTCTATTCTTTACTGAGTGAATAGGTGATTGTTGCATTTCACATCTCGATTCTATTGCATTTTTGCCAGTTACTGATTGCTGGTTACTGATTACTAAATTGTTTTTCTGGATTATTCCAGCTTTTTCACTGGAAATTTTTGAAATCGTTTTCCCTAATATTTCCGTGTGATCTAGTCCGATTTTTGTGATTACGCAAATCTTGTTTTTTGAAGTGACCGTGTTTGTTGCATCCAGTGTTCCACCAAGCCCCGTTTCCATGATTGCGTAGTCAATTTTTTCTTTGGCAAACATATAGAAAGCCAACGCAACATTTATTTCAAAAAAAGTTGGAGCGCCATATTTGCAGTTTTCCATTTTTCTGATTGCCGGAAGAATCTGATTGAAATACTTCAAAATGATTTTTTTATCTGGCAAATCATTATTGATTTGCATTCGTTCGCGTATATCGAAAATGTGGGGTGAGATAGATAATCCAACTTTGAATCCTTGGGATTGCAAAATATGACTCGTCAGATAGGCGGTGGAGCCCTTGCCAGAGGTGCCAGCTATGTGGATAACTTTTAGTTTATTTTGCGGGTCGCCTAATAGCTTCATGAAATACTTGGCTCTTTGAAGGCTAATATCTCCCATAAACAAAGCTTCCCTCGTCGGAATGCGGGTTTTGAGAAATTCTTCAAATTGAGCCATGGTGTTGATTTTCATATTTTGTTATCATAGCGCGTTATATTAAACAAGACAATAATAGCCGCAACGGCCACACATGCCAGCGCAGCGCCGCAGTCCGCCGCATTTTTTTGCAAACACTATCACGCTCGATAGCGTGATAGTGTTTTCTGATTTTATAGCAGGCTGGCTTAATTGTGTTTAGGGTGATTGTTCGGCTGTTTTTCTTTTATATAAGCCTCTTTTTTATTTCAAAAAAGCATGCTAGAATGTATTTACGTTTAAATGTTAAGAGCGTTATAGTGTTATAATATCTAAAATTATGAAATTCGATATTGTTACAATTTTTCCGGATATTTTTGCTTCTTATTTTGGCGAATCTATCATTAAGCGTGCTAAGCAAGCAGGCGCTATTGAAATTGAGACCCATAATCTTAGGGATTTTACAGCAGATAAACATCGCAATATTGATGATACTCCATATGGCGGTGGAGCTGGAATGGTGATGCGAGTCGAGCCTATTTTTAATTGTGTAAATGCTATCAAGAATCAAGAATCAGGAATCAAGAATCAAGAAAAAATACGGGTGATACTTTTTTCGGCAAAAGGGAAGCGGTTTACTCAGGCTGACGCTCATAGACTAGCTGGATATGATCAAATCATAATGATTTGTGGACGATATGAAGGCGTGGATGAAAGAGTGGCTGAAAATTTGATTGATGAAGAAATTTCTATTGGCGACTATGTTCTGACAGGTGGCGAAATTCCAGCTATGGTTGTTGTGGATAGTGTGACCAGGCTTTTGCCTGGCGTGCTTGGCAATGATCAAAGCGCCGTGGAAGAATCTCACAGTGAGGAAGGATATCTTGAATATCCTCAATATTCCAAGCCGGAAGAATTCGAAGGCTGGAAAGTTCCGGATGTTTTGCTGAGTGGAAACCATGGCGAAATTGAAAAGTGGAGAAGAAAACATTCAAAACAAAATTAAATTTAGAAAAATATGCAGCACAAGCTTGGAGATAAAACTTTATTATCGGTTGTTTTAATGTTACTCACTTTTGGATTGGTTATGATAGCCAGTGCTGGCGTCATATATTCTGAAACACGTTTTGGTGATTCTTACTATTTTTTTAAGCATCAATTTTTTTATGGTGTAATTCCTGGTCTTTTGGCAATGTGGTTTTTTCAAAAAATTGATTATCATTATTGGAGAAAAGTTGCTGTTCCATTTTTCTTTTTAGCAATCATATTTCTTATTTTAGTTTTTGTCCCTGGTATTGGTTCTAGGGTCTATGGCGCAAGCAGATGGCTTCAATTGGGACCTTTTTCTTTTCAACCATCTGAAATGGCTAAACTTGCTGTTATTATTTATTTAGCAGCCTGGTTGGAGAGTCGTGGCGCTCACCGCATCAAGGATGTATTTGAAGGCCTTTTGCCATTTTTAGGAATCATGGGATTGGTCGGGTTATTAATAATGAAACAGCCCGACACGGGAACATTTGGAGTGATTGCCTTTACATCATTTGCTATTTTCTTTATTTCCGGCGCACGCTTCAATCATCTTTTTTCTATGGCAGGATTGGGAGCGCTTGGACTTTGGATTTTGGTTAAAATTGAACCATATCGCTTTAATAGAATTTTGGCTTTTCTCGACCCAGGAGCAGATCCCCAGGGTATTGGATATCAAATCAATCAAGCATTATTGGCAATTGGGTCTGGCGGGCTATTTGGTCTTGGATTAGGACATAGTAGACAAAAATTTAATTATTTGCCTGAGCCAGTGGGCGATTCAATTTTTGCTGTAATTGGAGAAGAAGTTGGATTTATAGGCGCTGCTATACTGGTAACTTTGTTTTTAATGTTGGCGCTGCGCGGCATCAAGATAGCTAAAAATGCACCAGATATGTTTGGACGCTTAATGGCAACAGGTTTATTAATATAGGCGCTAATATAGCGCTGATCCCACTTACGGGAATTCCTTTGCCGTTTATCAGCTATGGCGGAACCTCTCTCGTATTTTTATTATCTTCAATTGGAATACTTTTAAATATTTCAAAGCAATCGAATTTGGAGAACTAGTAATAATTTACTGGCTTTTTCAATTAATTATTGCTAAAATGTTTCTATAATGAAGAATTATGAATCATGAAGCATGAATCAAGTGGGATTCATGATTTCAACACATAATTCATGATTCATAATTCTTAATTCCGAATTTTTCTTATGCGAATCGTATTAACAGGTGGAGGAACAGGAGGACATTTGACTCCATTGGTGGCTATAGCTGACAAATTGAAATCGAAACTTGGCAGCGATGTTCAATTGTTATATATTGGCTCAGGCGCAGAAATGGAGAAAAAGATTATGAATGAGGAAGGTATTTCTGCTAAGTTTGTCATGAGTGGAAAAATGAGACGCTATTTTTCTTTTCAAAACTTTACTGATTTCTTTAAGATTCCAATTGGATTTATTCAATCACTTTGGATATTGCTTCGCTTTATGCCGGATGTAGTTTTTTCCAAAGGAGGATATGTG
>LBTS01000030.1 GCA_000992165.1 Candidatus Moranbacteria bacterium GW2011_GWC2_37_8
GGGCAAGTGACTATCATGCCTGATCATCGTTCATATATTGCTGCATTGAAGGCTGGCGAGGTTATGCTTAAAACTGACGGCAAAGAAACTTTACTAGTAGTTTCTAGCGGCTTCATTGAATTCAATGATAATAAGTTAGTTGTATTGGCCGACACGGCTGAAGCTGCAGCGGAAATTGATATTGCGCGAGCAGAAGAAGCAAGAAAGAGAGCGGAGGAACTTAAGAATGAAAAAGTTGCCATGAATGAGATGGAATATGCGAAAGTTGCCGCTGCTATTGAAAAAGAAATGGCACGCGTCAGAGTTGCAAAAAAACATCATTCAAGAGGTGGAATAAAAATAGATTAATATGCATTGCTAGAGCAGAAATATAAGCAATGTCTGGGAAATGACATTGCTTGAAATTTCGTCGCTCGCCCAAGATGAAAGCAAACTTTCGCCTTGCGGACTCGCTAGAAATTATAAAAAAAGTATACACTTGCGGGTGTATACTTTTTTGCTATCCTGCTTCCTTTTTCGAGCACGCTTTTGGCTGAAATACTCACTATCTAAAAGCTCAAGGGCTGCCGAACGCAGATATTGGCCGAAAAAGAAAACAGGGTAGCAAAAAAACAATGCGTGTGTCACTACCTTTAATTGACTAGAACCACGCATTGCGCATAATCCGTAAGCGTCTGTCGTTGATGTTTTTAACAATTTCCAATAGTATTGACAGTCATTTTTTTAAGGAGTAGAATTTCAGGGTTGGTTTAAATGAAGAAACATTGTTGTTTTGTAGATAAATATTTTTAAAAGGATGCTCTGACTTTTCTCGGTCCTTTTTCTATTGTTTAGCGAAGTGAGTGAAATGAAAGAGTGCTTTCATTTCCGAACGAGTGACAACAACAAAGTGTTCAATACCTCGCGGCTTGCCGCGTTAACCCAAGGGTCCAGGGTTTACCCTGGGGTATTGATACAAATTATAGCCCAAAAAGAAAAGTGTATGCCTCGGCATGGGCTTTTTTGTTTGCTTAAAATTTATTACAAAATACCGACATTTTTGGCGGAATATTTTGGTCTTGTCTGTTGGTCTGATGAGTAATTAATTATTTTTTTAATATAAAAACTATTAGTATGGGTAAACATCTTCACATCAAAGAAAAAATCAAACAAAATTGGAAATCAGGATTAACTGTTGCTTTTGTTTCTATTCCGCTTTCAATCTCATTGGCAGTTGCCGCAGGCGCAACGCCACTAATGGGTGTGATTACTGCAATTTGGGCAGGACTATTCGCTTCAATCTTTGGTGGGAGTAATTTTAATATCGTGGGACCAACAGGCGCCCTCTCCGGAATCTTGATTGTTTTTGCAATCAAATATGGAGTTTCAATTTTGCCTCTTTTGGCAATCATAACTGGCTTGATGACTCTGACGGTTTATCTGCTTCGTTGGGAACGCTACATTGTGTTTATTCCTTCGAGTGTAGTTCATGGATTTACATTGGGCGTGGCTTTCATTATCGGACTGGGACAATTCAATTTTGCTTTCGGACTTAAGAATCTTCCAGCTCATGAAAATCTGATTGATAATCTTGGCGAAAGTCTGGCACACATCAGCTCTTTACATTGGGCAACTGTAGCTTTGACAGTTTTTGGTTTCATTTTCCTACTGGTTTGGAGAAAGTTTTATCCGAAAGTTCCTGGTGTTATGGTTTTAGCTCCAGCTGGAATCTTGTTGGGATATCTTTCTCAAACAAAAATTATCGGAGTTGAATTTCAAACTTTATTTTCAAAATTCGGTGATATCTCTGGAAACCTCTTAGCACTTCCAAATATTTCATGGACATTAAATAAAGATATTCTTTTAGGAGCTGCGGCTATAAGTGTGGTGGCTATTTTGGAAACTTTGATGTCAGCTAAAATTGCTGATGGGATGACGAAAACCAAGCACAACACTCGAAAAGAAGTTTTAGGGGCAGGTGTTGCTAATATTTTTTCTGGTCTATTTGGCGGACTTCCAGCAACAGCAGCACTAGCTCGAACTTCTCTTAATGTGAAAAGTGGAGCAAATGACAAAATGTCAGCGACAATCAGTAGTATTTGTATTTTTATTATCTCTGCCGCTTTCCTTTTTGTTTTCAAATATTTGCCGCTGCCTGTTGTTGCTTCAATTTTGATTTTCACTGCAACTCAAATGGTAGAAAGTGAACACTTCGTGAAATTTTATCGCAATGATAAATCTGCATTTTTGCTTTCTATAATCGTGGCAATAATCACAGTTGTGGAAGATCCTATTATTGGAATTCTGATTGGTTCTGTTGCTGCATTATTGTTATTTGCTAATAAGATGTCAAAGGCGGAAACTGAAATTGGTTTGAATAAAGATGGAAAACTTCTGGGAAGAATTAATGCCAGAAGATTATTCAAAACAAAGAATCAAGGTGATACTTTAGTATACCGTTTTGCTGGACAACTTACTTATGTCAACACTCAATCACACATGGATAATGTGAGCGCTATTAATGATGATGTGAAAGTAGTAGTGTTCAGTTTTAGAAATCTTTTTTTCTTGGATATGGACGGAATGGAGTCAATCAAAGAAATGGTTGAAATGCTTAAGCGAAAAGAGAAATTGGTTTTGCTTTCATCTGCTAATGGGATTGTTCAAGATATGTTACTGAAAGAGAAATGGTTCAATCAGATGGATGAAAAAGGACAGATTTTTTCTAACACAAAAGATGCATTGGAAAGAGAAATTGCCTAAGGTTTTGCATTATAAATGCTAGCTGTTGGTTACTTTACAATTTATGATAAGTATCTATTGAAACTATAAAACATCTTCAAACACAGGGAGATTACCACATGAGTAATGATTTTTCACACATCCCAGATTTTTTCAGGGAAAAGGTTGAGAAGCTGTTTGACATCAATAGGCAGTATTCCGAAACGTATCTCAAGCAGCTGCCAGCACTGGAGCAATACAAAAAAAGACATCCTACGCAGATAGTGATATTTAAATGTAGTGATGGTCGGTTATTGTTCTCGCGCTATGCCCAGATGCCGCTTGGTTTTCTGGAAACTTTCCGAAACTTAGGAGGAAAATTCAATTGGGGATGGATTGGTTTGAAAGAATCATTTAAGAGTTTGCAACGCGATGGGTATGTGGAATACTTGGAACGCAAGAGCTTTCAGCAGTCTGAAGATTTCTTGCAATTGCAGGTAGAGCGTCAAATTTTTCTGGATTCTTTACATGTGTCAGCCCAACTTCATTCTGGTGCTGATGTTGATTTGCACCTAAAAAGTGAGGTTGAATTTGCAACACTGGTAATCTGCACATATCATGAGTCCAGAGGGAATAACGCAGTCAGGGGCTGTAAGGCTCTAGAATTTGATATTGAACAAGGTATTAAAAATGCCAAAGGTTTCAGGATGAGTATTGAAAAGGCTTATCAGGGATCTAGGCATAAGGTTTTTGCAATCGTGTTCGGGATGGAAACGGATTATGAATTTTTTGTGCTACATGGGGAGAAGGGGCAAAAACGTTATCTGGAAACATACGCTGAGGATGTGTCTGACGGTAAACTTTTCGAATTAATCTGTGAGCTGTATCCGAGTATGCCATTGCAGATGAAACTTGATCTGCTTCCGGTTCTGCGCGGCAACATCAGACATGGAAATGAAATTCGCAGAGCTAATCGTCCAAATGAGGAAATGACGCATGGCGAATGGATTCTTGGTATTTGTAAATCTGAACCGGCTGAGTCCATTACTGTTCCAAATACGGCAGTTTTGGTGGGGTTATTGAATCCAGTCTTGTCAAAGGTTATTAAAACTGGATTGGATGTAGTGATACCTAATGCAGAAAAAGGTGTTATACTTTTCACCGCGGCTTGTCATGATGAAGATGAAACTGAATCATCAGCTAGACAGGAAGCTAAGTATTACAGTCGTCAAGGGCGCGAAGTAGCCGCCAAGCATTGCCCAGACATGGTAAGGTTTATGTATCCGTTGCCACTGTTGGTTGACCGTAAAACAAAGCTGTTTAAGTTGATAGAATCTCGCAAAAAAGCGAACTGAGAAATTTCAATGACCTTAACTGCAGCTACAAGAGGGTATTGCCATAAGGCGGTGCCCTCTTTTTTTATTTCCAAAACTTATGGTATAATTATAATAGTTGAAATATATTTTTTAACAACATATCAATATATCAATATAACAATTTAGCAATATAAATAAAATGAACGAAGGAAAAAACAAAAAAGTTTTATTGGTCATCGCTCTCATTTCTTTTGCGGCTGCAGTTGCTATTGTTGGATCGGTTGGCTTGCGCTACGATCGGACAAATATGATGGGATGGAATAATGATGGCGATAATTACAGGCAAGGGAAAATGATGGGACGCGCAAACTACATATCATCTGCTAAGATTGATGATAAAAATCAGTTTGTGATCCCTCGGGATGCTGCTAAAAGCGGGGAGTTGGCAATAATTGTTGATAATCTTGAAGTGGCTAGAAAAAAAGTAGCTGAAATTGCTTCTGAAAATGAAGGAATTGTTTATTCAACTTTCATTGCTCATACCTCAACTGAAGTTAAAAATGGTTCAATGGTTGTGCAGGTTTCAAATGCAAATTTTGATCAAGCTTTTGAAATGCTACGAAATGCAGGAAGTCAGGTTGTGCAGGAATCAACTCAACAGATTGAAATGAGAAATTTCTATCCGACTGCGATGACTGCTGAAGAAAAAACAACTGCCTCTGAAGAAAATAAAAATGCTGATACTGCAACTGATGAAAATGGAATTACTGAATCAGAAATTGCAACATACCCAAGTCCCATACAATCCCAAATAGTTCAAGATAAAGGATATATTAGAATCGTATTTGCTGATTATGGCATTTCAAGAAATATTGGAGCTTATAATAATCAGATTCGAGGAAATATGATGTTTTCGCAATATGCCGAGCAAGACGTTTCAAAAGTTATGTGGATAGGCTTTGGAATTAAGTTGTTACTTTTGATTGTTTTGATTTTCTTGCTTGTTTTCATTCTTAGAAAAATCATTCATAATCTGCGCCGCCATAGAACTTCAAAAACAAAATCTCAAACTAAACTTTCTGAGAAAAAATCTATCGTGCATGTTGTTCGCCAAACTCCTCGTTCAAGGATTATAAATACAAAGAAAAAATAGAAAACATTCAAACATGCAAACATATAAACATGGTGCATGCATATAAAAAAACAAGGTCGGCGCGTTTGCGTCGACCCTTTGTCATTTTAGGAAGGGTAAGTTTTTCCTTGCCTGATTTCACTTTTAAGACTACATCCAGAAGTGTGGAGATTAAATCCCTTGCTGATTCTCCCATCTCTTTTGATGAAACTAATGGGCTAACTGGTTGTGTTGAAGGCATGCATTGCATTTACAACTTCCTTGTAGCTCGCAGGATCTTTTCTTGGAGCGATTTGTTCGTTTCTTACTTTTTTTATTTCTTCGCTTAGCGGCTCGCCATCTCTCTGTGCAGCTTCGGCCCAACCATCATATTGGTTGTAGAGCCAGTGCTTTTGGATGATAGGGCATTGGGATAAATCCATTTTTTCAATGTTGTGTGGCATACTTCCTCCTTGAATTGATAAAGGGCTATTGATATCTTAATAATAAAACAAAAATCCTCACTTAGCTAGCGAAGATCTTTGTATACTTGTGCCGCGGGGGAGACATCTCACTCGCTTCGCTCTTTGAAACCTCTCGGTTTCAATCTTCCACCCCGGGAAAACCTAGTTTTTCCCGACCCCTTTCCTGTTCTCATCTCCCCGGGCAACAAAAAACAGGATAAATCCTGTTTTGCTTGTGCCGCGGGGGAGACTCGAACTCCCATGATGTTGCCATCGCTGGATTTTGAGTCCAGTGCGTCTACCAGTTCCACCACCGCGGCAATATTCAATTTTGTAACTATTTCAGTTTATCCATTTGAAAGCATTTTGTCAATGTGATACAATAAGCCAAGTGCAAACACTTGAAATTTTCAATTCACAATTTTCAATTACTAATTTTCAATGAGTAGGAAACATGATTCATGATTCTTTATTCATAATTCTGAGTCGTGGCTAAAATCATTTCACTGATAAATCAAAAAGGCGGGGTTGGGAAAACCACTACGGCGATTAATATTGCTACCTATCTGGCAAATTTTAATAAAAGAGTTCTTTTAGTTGACTTGGATCCACAGGGAAACGCATCTTCCGGGCTTGGAATTGATGTTCGCAGTTTGGAAAAAGGCCTTTATAATACCTTGGTTGGCGGAGAGCATCCTAGAAATGTGATTATTCGCGTTGAGGGTTCAGGTCATGATCTTATGCCGAGCTCTCAGGATTTGGCAGGCGCTGGAGTTGAAATGGTTCATTTTGATAATCGTGAGTTCAAATTGTATGATGTTCTGAGACAAATCAGGGCTGATTATGATTACATTCTTATTGATTCACCGCCTAGTTTGGGACTTTTGACGATTAACGGCTTGGTGGCCAGTGATGAGGTGCTGATTCCAGTACAAACGGAATATTATGCCCTTGAGGGGCTCTCGCAGCTCCTATCCACTATAGAGCTCGTCCAGAAGCATTTGCAGCCGAATTTGAAGATAATGGGAGCGGTACTGACGATGTACGATCGCAGAAACAGGCTTGCAAGGCAGGTTGTCAAGGAAATGCGCAACCATTTTCCAGGATATGTTTTTGACAGTGTTATTCCTCGCTCTGTGAGATTGGCTGAAGCGCCTAGTTATGGAAAATCCATTTTAAGTTTCGATAGTCTTTCCAAGGGGGCAAGGTCATATAAAAATTTGGTCAAGGAAATGATTGAGAGAGATGAACAGGAAATGCAAAAGTTAAGAGAAGTGGATAAAAAATTTACAGTTTAATAAAATGCTAAATGGCTATATTGCTATATTGTTAACAATTTAACAATTTAACAATTAACAATTTAAATGTCCCAACAATTCGGTCTTGGAAGAGGGCTTTCGTCACTTATTCCAAATAAACAATCTGATGGTCAAAGTGGAGTTCAAAATTCTGCTGTTCCTTCTTCAACTTCTGAAACTGAAAGCTTGGCGCCTGTCAGGCCTCAGCATGATGATTCGATTCGAGGGGATAAATATGTGATTGATATTGATGTGACTCAGATTGAGGCAAACCCGATGCAGCCTCGGCATCAGTTTGATGAAGAAAAATTGGAAAGTTTGGCACAGTCGATTAAAATTCATGGAATAATTCAGCCTTTGATTGTGACTAAGAAAGGAAACCACTATGAGCTCATTGCAGGAGAGCGACGTTTTCAAGCTTCTAAACGTTTAGGACTCAAGAAAGTTCCTGTTATTATCCGTGAGGCTGACGAACTTCAGAAATTAGAACTAGCTATTATTGAAAATATTCAGCGCCATGATCTGAATGCGATTGAAGAAGGGAAGGCTTATCAGAAACTTTCTGAAGAATTTCAGATGACTCAAGAAGAAGTTGCTGTGAAAATGGGAAAGAGCCGGTCTGTGGTGGCTAACAAAATGCGCCTTCTGACGCTTCCTGTTGAGATTCAAAAAGGTTTAATTGATGGAAAAATTACTGAAGGTCACGCCAAAGCAATTTTATCTCTGGAAAATTCAGAAAAGCAGCGCGCTATGTATGAGCTTATCTTGGCTAATAATCTGACTGTGCGTCAGGTGGAAGAAAAAGCAAAGGAAACTTCAGTGCGCTCGCACGAGCGAAAAAGTTCAATTGATCCACAAACTAAGGCATTGGAAAACACCTTAGTAGAAGCGCTTGGAACAAAGGTGAAGATTTCAAAAGCAGGCGATGGTGGAAAAATTGTAATTGAATTTTATTCGCAAGAAGACCTTGATTCATTACTTGGAAAAATAGCGCATGGGGAATAATATTAGATATACTACTTTAGAAAAATAATTCCTTGCTGGGTGTACTAATATGTATTGTTGACATTATGAATACATGTTATAATTCAAGCAGTAAATATTTTATATTGTTATGTATTGATGAAAAAAATATTCCTATCAGTTGCTATTCTTGTTGTTTTTTTATTGCTGGCATGGCAAGTTTTTTTGCGTGACATGGATTTGGAAGGAAAAGCAACCTTAACCTGGAACGCTTCGACTGAATCAGACGTAATAGGCTATAGAATTTATTATGGAACTGCTAAGCGAACAAATGATTGTCCACAAGGTGGTTATTCTAAAAAGGTTGATGCCGGGAATAAGACTTCATATCAACTAGATAATTTAAAAGACGGGCAAACATATTATTTTTCAGTGACTTCAGTTAATGCTGCTGGTAAAGAGAGTTGTTTTTCTGAAGAGATGAGCAAGAAAATTCAAATATCTTTCTGGGATAAGATTAAGTCGATTCTGTGATAATAGAAAATAAAAATAAAAAAATATGGAAAAAATAAAAATAAAAATAAAAATAAAAATACTCGCAATTGTTTTTATGAGTTTGTATGTGTCAATAGCTTTTGCATGTAATGTCTTTGCTGCTGCTTCAGCAAAGGTTTCCTGGGTAGCACCTATTTATGATGAGGGTGCAGGTACGCCAGCATTGACTGGTCTTACTGGTTATCGGGTTTATTATGATACTGTTGGTGATTGGGTAACTGATTGCACTGCTTGGGCAGCTGATCATAATGCTAATCCATTGACTGGGAATTATGTTGATGTAGCAAGTGGTGTGACTATAGCTCATTTCTTTGCTAATAGTTTAACAGCTGGAGCAACTTATAACTTTTCAGTGGTTGCTTATGATGGTGATGATAACCTGAGCAACTGCGCTACTGAAGATGGAACTGGCAATACTTATGTAAGCAAAAGAGTTTTATATAGTGGAGATATAAACAAAGACGGTGTGGTGAACGGTGGAGACGTTACAACAGCTGCGGGTGTTTATTTGAGTAATTCTTGCGGGATATCTTCAGATGTCAATAATGATTGTTGGGTAAATGGAGGGGATGTAACTATATTAGCTGAAGATTATCTTAAGCCAGCTCTTTAATTTTTTGACAACGTCACTATTATTTTGAAATAAATAAAATATGAAAAAATACATTTGTCATAAATTA
>LBTS01000031.1 GCA_000992165.1 Candidatus Moranbacteria bacterium GW2011_GWC2_37_8
TTTACCAACAAGCTGAGAACCTGAAATTTCTCGTACTATTTCAATTTTTTTATCTTTAAATAAATCATTGACGCGATCTTTTGCAACCACAAAAATTTCGTCTTTGAATTCCCCCTCCTTTTCCACTAGCGCCGCCTGCCTGACCGGTAGGCAGGTTTCAACATACACATAATCAATATCAGGATTTACAGCCAAAGCCACATTTCCGATAAGTGTCCAAGGTGTAGTTGTCCAAGCCAGCACGCTGACATTAGGTTCATCAATAAGTTTAAATTTAGCGATAACTGATAAATCTTTCACATCAATATAACCTTCACTCACTTCCATTTGTGAAAGAGTGGTTTCGCAGCGAGGGCAAACGTGCATGGAACGATATCCTTCGTAGATAAGACCTTTATCCCAAAGCTCTTTGAAAACCCACCAGACTGATTCCATATATGACAAATCCATTGTCTTATAAGCGTTGTCCATATCAGCCCAGCGACCCATGCGATTGATGACCACTTTCCATTCATCAACATATTTCAAAACTTTGCTACGGCAAAGCTCATTGAATTTTTCACAACAATGTTTTCAATAGGAAGACCATGGCAATCCCATCCCCATTTTCTATCAACATGAAAACCTCTCATAGTCCAATAACGAGGCACTACATCCTTCATAGCAGAAGCTACGATATGACCATAATGTGGTGTTCCCGTTGCAAATGGCGGTCCATCATAAAAAGTATACTCCTGGGCGTCCTTTCGATTTTCCAGAGTTTTTTCAAATATCTTATTCTCCTGCCAAAATTTCAAAATCTCTTTTTCCATTTCAGGAAGTGATTGTTTTGGGTCAACGCGTTTGAAGGACATAGTATTTTTTTAATTTAATATTTTGATTAATTTATAAAAAATTTAGATATCTAACTGCTCTTAATTTTTAATTTCGAAATTTGAATTTTGAATCAAATCTTAATGACTAAATGATTTAAAAAAATAAAACATTCAAAATTCATTCAAAATTCGAAATTAAAAATTCGAAATTAAAAACGTCCCCATGCGCAAAAACGCATAAGGACGACTATTTCCAACTTCGCTAAAGCTACGTCGGACAAAGCGTGGTACCACCTTAATTCAGTAATCAGCAACCAGTCATCAGTAATCAGTAAAAAATGAAAAAATCATTATTACTAGTTACTAGTTGGCCTACCCGATGGGTTCTAATTTCCTTGCGGATTTCTTCCCACAACTCAGGAGTGATAGCTCCTTCGAAGTCTTTCCTATCACAATGCAATAATATGACTATTTAAGAGATTTGTAAACCTCAAGCGTTTCCAGTGCAGCCTTATCCCAGTTGAATTTCTTAGCTTGAGCAAGACCTTTTGATTTGTATTGACCGCGAAGTGATTCGTCTCCAGCAAACAAAGTCAGAGCTTGAGCTAATTCAGCAGTATCCATTGGATTGACAAAATGTGCAGCTTCCCCTGCAAGTTCCGGGAGTGATGCTACTCTGGAAATAATTGCTGGCGTTTCAGTAGCGAAAGCTTCGAGCACTGTCATTCCAAATCCTTCATAAAGTGAAGGCATCACGAAAAATTCAGCTTTTCGGAAAAGAGGAACCAATTCATCCCCAATCACATAGCCTGTGAAGATAACATCTTTCACTAATCCTAAATCTCTAATCATCTGTTGGTATTCCTGAGAAAGCCAACCTCGCTTACCCGCCAAAACCAATTGGTAATCAAACCTGCCGCCATTTTTCTGTTTTTGTTGATTCTTGAAACGTGAAAATGCATCCAAGAGGCGTGAGATATTTTTAGATGGTTCAAGAGTTCCTAAGAAAAGAATGTATTTCTTGGATATGTCATATTTGCTGATAATCTTAGCCGAGTCAACTTCTGGAATTTGAAAAAATCTTTCATCCAAACCAGGATAAATCACTGAAACTTTTTCATTTGAAATATTCAAAAATTTCTGAAGGTCTTCTTGAAGAGAATTTGAAACAGCGATAATCTTGTCAGCTTTGTGAGCCATCATGCGAGATACAGCCTTATTACGAGTGCGCTTCACAGTGCTCAGGCACTGAGGAACATTAAACATCGCCATGTCATGGAACGTGACAATTGTCTTGCCGGTATAACCCATCGGAATCCTATTGGTAGCTGACATAGAATGTAAGACATCCAATTTTTCTTTTTGAAGAATTGCTGTTCCTAAAATTTCTCCGTAAGCTCCAGGCAAGTATTTTCTATAATCTGAAAAAGGATAAAACTTAATCGTCACATTTGGACGTGCAAATTTTTTCACATCTTTTTCACGCACCCTGAAATCAAAGAAAATCACATATTCATTTTCGCTGTCATTTTTCAAAAGGTGCCTAATGAGTTGATAAGTGTAGTGTCCAACGCCGATAGCATCACCTTTTTCCGGATTCAAGATTGAGCGGGCATCAATTCCAATTTTCATAACGTTAGTAACTGGTAACTTGTAACTAGTAACTGGTAATATTTGAAAAAAATATCTTCAATTTAGTAATTTTTACATTTTCTCAGGAGCTGATACACCAATCAAACGCAGTGTTTCTCCTAAAACTATCCTGGTTGATAATACTAGCATAAGTCTGGCTTTTGTCAATTCAATATTCCCTTCATCAATAACCCTACAAGCATCATAAAAAGAATGAAACTTATCCGCCAACTTCATGGCATAGTGAGGAAATTTGTGAACCTCATGGGTATTTGCAACCTCCGCAATTAATTCAGGAAACTTATCAAGTTCTTTTATTAAACTAAACTCCTTTTCATGGATAAGTAAGTCAAGATTAGAATTTAATAGCTGAAAATTGAAATTTTCTTTTGCTTTCCCAAGTATGCTACAAGTTCTTGCATGCGCATATTGCACGTATGGACCACTTCCTTCAAGTTTAACAGCTTCATTGATATCAAATTCAATCTTGCTTTGCGACGAATATTTGAGCATATAAAATTTCAATGCACCAAGCCCAATTTCTTTCGCAGCTTTTGTTCCAGGAAATTTATCTTCCACTTTTTTTATAATTTCATCCATGAGAAATCTTGCTGGAATAATATTCCCTTTTCTTGATGACATTGATTCACTGCCTTTCAAGGAAACAAATTCATAACCAACATGTTGCATATCTTTATCAAATCCCATCAACTGCAATATTTTGAAAATTTGTTTAAAGTATAGCCCTTGTCGAATATCAACCACTACAATACTTTTATCAATATCATATTCCTTAAATTTCTTAATGGCCAATGGAATATCCTTAAGACCATAGAGCGCGCTTCCATCCTTTCTTACTAAAACCAAGACACCTAATCCATATTCTTCCAGATTAGCAACTATTGCGCCCTGGCTTTCCTGAATACAATCTACTTTTAAAAGTTCAGGCAAGAGAGCCTTCCCTTCTAACTCTTCCACACTTTCCCAAAAATATACATCGAAATTCACACCCAATTCCTCATAAATCTTTTCAAACTCATCTAAGGACCATTGCTTTGTTTTTTCCCAAAGTGAGACGAGAACCTCATCCCCGGATTCAAATTTCTTCTGCAGCAATTTAAATTCATTTTCGAAATCAGGATTTTCACTTATTGCTTTTACAGCTTCAGCATACGATTTACCTAAAAATTCAGCTTTATTATTAATTTGATCAAGGTTCTCTTCGGAATGAAATTTGGAAATACCCCACAAACACTTTGCGATATGGGTGCCAGTATCTCCAATATAATTTGCAGAGGTAACTCCATATCCACCCTTTCTTAATATATTTACCAATGAATTGCCAATAAAAACATTACGCAAATGCCCAATATGGAATTCCTTATGAGTATTTGGTTGCGAATATTCAACAATAACTTTTTCTTTATTTTTCGAAAGGTTACCGAACAATTCCTTCTCAGCTAAAATTTTCCCAACAACATTTTGCAAATATTTATTTGAAAGATAAAAGTTAATGTAACCAGGCTGAGCAACCTCAATTTTCTCAAAGCAACGTTGGCTGTCATCCTGAGGAGCACCCGAGTGCGACGTGAGGATCCCGGAATTAATATTACTATCCATATTAACCAGGGATTCTTCGCTTCGCTCGGAATGACATGTGTTTTTTTTATCAATATAACAATCTAGCAATTTAACAATTTGACCCGCTATTTCCATTGGGCTTTTTCCAACTTTTTTAGCCAAAGTCATGGCAATATTGGAAGAATAATCCCCGAATTGTTCACTTTTAGCATAATCAACAACGATTTCAGGCCCGTCTGTAGCCGAGGCAGGCCCGTCTGAAGCCGAGGCAGGTATTTCAAAATCTGGCCAATTTTCAGAGTTTTTGGCTTTCAATAAGGCTTCTTTAAGTATTTTTTCTATAATTTCCTTCATTTTTATAGCTTTATATTTATAACTCATTATATCCGCATAATAAACATTTATCAATAGAAAAAAGAAAGCAAGGAAAATCCTTGCTTTCTTGATTCATAATTCTTGATTCATAATTCCAACCGATATTACGGTGCAACTTCTCGCCAGTTACTTCCTTGACGAAGAACACAATCAGAATCAGATTCGCAACCACCCTTACATGAGGCATCGTCTCCACTCGTTACAGCAAAAAAGGTTCCGGAATGAGCTTTGCATTTTAGAGTATTAGTTTCGCATACGCCAACTGAGCAACCATAATTAACTTCAGCGGTCTTAGTTGTAATTAAATCATATACATCTTTACATTCTAATGTATAAATAACTTTTGATGCGGGAACTGAAACATCAGCGTTACCATTTACTATGGAATCATTACCTGTCCAACCAGTGCAATTAAGAGTGTTTGTACCATCAGAGCAAGAACGAGTACAAGTTTTAATATCTTTGTCAGCTATTGTCCAAGTAATACTTGTTGTTTTAGGATTTAATGCAAAAGTCTGCCCAGGCTCAAGATAGGCGTAAGGAAGTACATCCAAAGTAACTCTCGGAGCAGTAGCCACTTCAACACTTTCAAAACTCATACCTCCAAGGGTCTTGCCAGCCCAACCCACACCATTAGTCTTACCATCTTCTGCAATAGTGACCACAAATGATTCTGAACCTGGATCTAAGCTTATCCAGCCATCTTCATCTGGATCTCCGGAATTATTTGCAGCTTTTGCCATTGCAATTCCCACGATTCTAGCCCAACCCACAAGTTGATTTCCTTTTCGGGTTACGTCAGACTTAGTGAGACCGCCATCGGGATATGCATCGCATTGACCGGCATATTTTTCAGTCGGACAACCAAGATGTGGGGCAAAATCAATATATGATTGCAAATTACTACTCCAAGCATATCCAGTCACAGCGCCATCCTCGGTTGGAATATTGACACCATAAGATCCACCGCCCGCACCTGGGTTATTTGGGTCAAAACTAACCCAGCCAATGCCGGTTTCATTGCCATCAATAACACCCGCTGATCCAGGAAGATTAGCATCCTCACTTCCACCCCAATCCCAACCAGTCGCAGGAAGCAGCAATGCATTCGCAAAATTTATCTTTAAAATCCCGGCAGACATAAATGCAGCCGAAAAAATAAGTGTTGAGAAAAATATTTTTTTCTTCATTTTTGTGCTTGAAAATTATATACTGTCACACTGCTTTTATTAAATATACCTATTGATTGTTTACACTATTTTCCAAGGCTTTAGCCATCTGTTCAGGAGTTGGCTTCTCAGAAAATTCTAATGGATACAAATAAGTGATAGCTTTGGCAACAAATGTATCTTTGCCATATATTGTTTGATCGCTTTCAGCCCTAATCAAATCACCTTGCTTAAGAGCGGCTTTCTCTCTCGAGTCGAAATTAGTGTTAGCATCGAAAGCAACCACATATTCAACATCCTTGGATTCAACAATATACCCTTGAGTTAAGTCCACATCTTTAAGCTTATCCAATTCCTTAATCTGCGTTTTCACCGTCATGGAATCATTAGAAATATTCACTATCGTTCCTTGGATTTGTTTCTCGCTGTCCACTAACGATTTAAATTGCAATTCAGCCAGTTTGTCTTTAATCTTGACTAACTCTTCCCCAGTTACAGCCTTAGCAGCGCTTGAATCTTGCAATAGAGAAATATTTGAATATTTACTGCGCAGGTCACTTAACTCTTTTTTCTGAAAATAAAGGACGCCTCCACCAATCACATTCAAACAAAGAATTACGGCCAGCAATAAAATAATTAATTTGTTGTTCATATTTTTATTTTTAACACTAATACGTGATTATTATTTTACCAGGTTGACCATCTTCCGCTTTTGCAGCGCCAGCTACTGCCGGATCAGGACCATCGCCCCACGCTGCGCCTCTTCCGCCATCCCCATATGCGCCAAAAGGAGCATCTAAACCTTGAATAGCACCTGGACTTGCAATATATCCACGACTCACATTTGCAGGGGACCAAGATCCTGCAGTCCAAATAGGCTGCCAATCATTATCTTGAGTACCGTCACTCCAATACCCATCACTGAAATATGATTCCCCCATAATGCAATAATTGCCATCTTTCCCATTCTTTAAATCAGCTCCGGGTAAGCTTGAAGAAGCCAAGCCTTTAGCTGCTCTAACTCTAGAATTAGCAGTATCGCACAATATATAACCACCGACATTATACCAATCGTCATGATCATAACCACCTAATCCGCCATTAGCAGTGAGAACAGCTACATAACTTCCATTCTGTATTTGCTCGACAGTGGTGTATGTACCCCCCCCTCCTATACTGTAAATACTTGGTGTAGCATGATCTAATCTAGCTGAACCTGCTCCGCCATTCCCCACAGTAATTTTGAGTATTTCACCAGCTTTGACTGGCATATCAGCCCTAACATAAGCACCACTTGCGCCGCTTCCCCCGGAAGTGATAGTTAGATGATTAGTCCACCATAGGCCTTGACTGTATCTGCCCATAGCTCCACCTCCACCGCCTCCCCACGCTTCAATGTGCAACTTATTAACACCATAAGGAACTTCCCAATTAGTAGTCGTTCCAACTGTAAAATTATCCCTTATACCAGGTTCATAAGCCTGCGGCCAAATATTTCTCTTTACACCGCCCAATTTTATAGAATCCGTAACAACAAGATTTTTGATTGTCACATCCTGGTTACCATTAGTCAAAACAGGAGCAGTCACGTCACCGTTCGGTGCCGCTGAACCTGGAGCAGTCCATGCTCCAGCAAATTGAATCGAGAGGCCAACCACAATACCTACAATGGCGATGCTCATCCAGTAGGTGCTTTTCCTGGAAATATTTTTAAATTTGTTCCTCATGCCAAGTTTTTTAAATCATAGATAAGCAAGGCTTATTCATGATTCTTTTTATTTTATTATTTTATTTAAAAAAGATACCGAGTTGCAATGCATACAATGCAGGCGCAACAATATCATTTGAAGTTGGTTAAATTATACCATAGTTTTTAAAATCTTACGATAGGCTGTGGATAAGTTTTGGATTCATTATAATATATTGTTGTATTTTACTTATTTATATTGTAGTATTCCAATATATACAAGGCTATTGACTTTTTTCCAGAATGTGAGATAATCCTCAGTCAATCATCTTCAAAAAATTGACTCCTTCTTTGACAATTAACTGTCAGGATTCACATAAGAAAACTCTCGAAAGTAAGTTCAACTTCAACTGGACTATTTTAAAATAGTCCAAACAAAATCTAAGGGGGCAGCGCCATGAGAAAACTAAGATTTGCAGTGGTTGTTGCAGCACTCACGATTTTTACGTTAACCATCACCAACGGTTGCGGAGGCGGAGGCGGAAACACGGATAACAATGTCATCCCGCAGTCAATGAAACCGAGCGAGCCAAGAAAGGTCACAGCAGAAGCTGTCGACGCATCAACTGTGGTTGTCTCTTTTGAGCAGCCCTTAATCAATAAGGGTGTCACAAGCTATACCGTTACATGCTATCAAAATGGTGTGGAATTCATGGCAATGACAGGACAAGCCAGCCCTATAACATGCAGTGGATTGCCATTGGAGAAATTTTATACCTTCAAAGTGACTGCAAATAGTAATGACGTGACAGGACCTGCATCGTTGCAATCTAACGTAGTCATAACAGAACTCGTAACGGACAGTTCAACGCCTTTTTTCGTAAAAAATGGTGACTTCAGAATCTTCGGCATCGAAAAAGCAGACGGTGTCTACCTGTATGTCTACGATAAGTTTTACAAATATCTGAGACATGTAAAAGTATTTTCCGGTGAGAATTTCTACATCAATAAGAATCTGTTCCCTCAAGGAAACACGGTCACCGTTTTCGCCACCAAGGCAGCACCTTTCATGGGTTTCACTGAACATGCAGCTTCATATAGAAGTCATGGGGAGTTGCTCATGGCTACGGTAAACCTGGATGACCTCACGGTCAGCTCAGTTTCGGTTTTGCAAAACGCGATGGTTTGCGGAGAAATAAAAAGGTTTCAAGACGAACCCTTTTACCAAATGATCATAGACATCAACAATGTGCAGTCTTTCGCAAAAGTCAGCCTTTCTGGCGAAATAACCATGAAACCATCGCCAAGAAATTTCTACTTCGATTTCATGGAGGTCATGCAGGATAAAGTTTTTCTTGCAGGGGAGCAATACAAGTCAGGATTCAAGGGCAGAGGTCGAGTTGTTATGATGGACAGGGACTTCAACAACCTAGTGGAAGCGCCTTTGATTCATCCTTTCGCCGCCGACATCATGGAGGATACACTTCAATCCTTCACTCTTACACCGACAAGGATACTCATGTCCATCCACTATCAGAATCCGGAAAACCCCAATTACCAGATGCTTACAACCCTCTACGAAGTAAGCATCGCAACAGAAGATTCCAAGCCGCTCTATTCCACCAGCAATGAAAGTGGAATTCACGAAATCACAGTTGACGACCAAGAGAACATCTATTTTGTTAACCTTGGCGAAGGGAGCTCGATTATCAAACTACCGCCGAATGGAGGACAGGAACCTCTCTGGAAAACATCGCTCCCGTCTCCAGCCTGCACCAGTCAGATCTTCTTTGACGGTGACCTGGTTTTCCGCTTGAGATTCAACTACTATGAACGTTCGGATGCAGACTATTTTGCTCAAACGCGTCCGCAAGCATTCAATATCCTGACTGGTGAATACCGCCGCTAAAAAACAAGCAAAGGCCGCCTGGAGCAATTCCAGTGCGGCCTTCTTTTTATCTGTAAAATTAAAAGTCTTCCAACCAACATTGGAGGGTTTTTGTTACGTAGCATGTTACGTAACATTTTATTTTAATTTTAAATTATTTAAATGTTTGCATGTGTTAAATATTTATATGTTCACATGTTGAGATGCTTGCATGGTTGCATGATTAATGCACAATTATCACAAACTCCCCTTTCACTTTGGATGGAATTTCTTGAAAATATTTGAGCACTTCTTCGATTGATCCTCGCACAACTTCTTCAAACATCTTTGTCAATTCGCGACCCAAGATTATTTTTTTTGCTTTCCCGGAGTTCTTCTCCGATTCGGAGTCGAACTCCGTTTTTGAAAGTTCAGCTAACAGCTCTAAATTTTTGAGCACCCGGTGCGGAGATTCGTAATACATCACTGGAATTTTTGAGGCTGCAACTTTTTTGAAATATGTTTCTCTTCCTTTTTTGTGCGGAGGAAAACCCAAAAATGTGAACTGCTGCATATCAATCCCCGCAACACTGACAATTGAAGCAATAGCTGAAGCTCCAGGAATCGGCAGCACGATGATTTCAGCTGCAATAGCAGCTTCTACTAATTTATTGCCAGGATCAGAAACACCCGGGGTTCCAGCATCAGTCACCAGCGCAATATTTTTTCCACCTTTCAAATCTTCAATGATTTTCTGAGTTTTTTCACTGTCAGTGTGTTGGTGAAAAGCAATCGAATGTGTGGCTATGCTATAATGATTAAGAAGTTTTCTGGTCACGCGAGTATCTTCACACGCAATCAAATCAACTTCTTTCAGAATTCTTAAAGCCCTCAGTGTAATGTCTTCAAGGTTTCCGATAGGAGTAGCGACGATGTATAAAATACCATTTTTATCCATAAAAATAAATTTCGAATTTCCAATTTTGAATTTAGAATGAATTTCCAATGTTTTAATGTTTCAAACATTCAGTCATTCAGATTTGATTCAAAATTCAGAATTCAAAATTAAAAATTAAAATTTATTATGATTCTAACAACTCACGCACTCGTCGGAGCTGCCGTCGGAAAATATATTTCCAATCCAATTGTACTTACTGCCATTCTCATTCCTCTTCATTATACACTGGATATTTTTCGTCACGGCGAATATCTTGGCAAAAAATCAACTTTCAAGAACACCTGGTGGAAAGTTGCGCTGGATTTATTTGCAGGACTTTTTATAATTATTCTTGCAACCAGCTTTCAAGATTCCAATAAAGCAGTTTTCATTTCAATTCTGACAGGCGCTTTCATTTCAATGCTCCCAGACTTGCTAACTGTTTTATATTGGAAACTCAATTTCAAATTTCTAGAAAAAATATATCGCTTTCATCAATTTGTTCACTGTCGTTTCAAGGATGGTTGTCCCGAGCGTGCATGGACACTGAGGAATGCGGTGAATGATATTGTTTTTTCATCGATAGCAATAATATTGCTTTTATTGTAATCTATTTGATCAATAAAGATATTTAATTTTGAATTTCCAATTTTGAATTTTGAATGTCCTCCTCCAAGGATAAGCCCGGAGCAAAAATTTTTAATGTTTTAATACTTGAAACATTTATTCATTCGAAATTGAATCGAAATTCAAAATTCAGAATTCAAAATTTCTCGTTAGAGATATTTCGCTGTCCAACTCTTCTTGTCTTTTTTAAGTTGTTCAGGTGTTCCCTCGAATGTCAGGTAGCCTCCAAGGTCTCCTCCGTCCGGTCCAAGTTCCAAAACCCAATCAGCATCGCGAACCACATCCAAGTTATGTTCAACAACAATCACGGTGTTACCCTTATCAACAAGAGCATTAAGCACTTGCAAAAGTCTTCTGATGTCATCAAAATGAAGTCCCGCTGTAGGCTCATCTAAAATATATAGCGTTGACCCTGTAGATTTTCGAGCAAGCTCAGTAGCCAATTTGATACGCTGAGC
>LBTS01000032.1 GCA_000992165.1 Candidatus Moranbacteria bacterium GW2011_GWC2_37_8
ATGCTTCCTTTCATATAGAAGTCTTGTTCTGAATATTCATCCATTTCCCCATCCAAAAGCATTTTGAAGCCGCGGATAGTGTCGGAAAGTTTCACATATTTTCCAGGTGCTCCCGTAAACTGCTCAGCAACGAAGAATGGTTGTGAAAGATATTTCTGAATCTTTCTTGCGCGAGTCACCAAAACTTTGTCCTCATCCGAAAGTTCTTCCATTCCCAAAATTGCAATGATGTCTTGCAAATCTTTATATCGTTGAAGCACACGTTGCACTCCGCGAGCAACATCGTAATGTTCTTGACCAACAATGTTTGGATCAAGAATTGTTGAACTTGAATCAAGAGGATCTACAGCGGGATAAATTCCCAACTCTGAAAGTCCACGAGAAAGCACCACGGTTGAATCAAGATGTCCGAAAGTTGTTGCAGGCGCTGGGTCAGTCAAATCGTCAGCCGGCACATACACAGCTTGCACAGATGTGATTGAACCATTCTTAGTTGAAGTGATTCGCTCTTGAAGTTTACCCATTTCCTCAGCAAGTGTTGGTTGATATCCTACAGCTGATGGAATACGTCCCAAAAGTGCAGACACTTCCGATCCAGCTTGGGTGAAGCGGAAAATGTTATCCACAAACAAAAGCACATCTTTGTTTTCTTGATCACGGAAATATTCAGCCATAGTCAAAGCTGAAAGAGCAACGCGTTGACGAGCTCCAGGCGGTTCATTCATTTGTCCAAACACTAAAGTTGTTTTGTCTAAAACTCCTGACTCTTTCATTTCATGGAAAAGATCATTTCCTTCGCGAGTTCTTTCTCCAACTCCAGCAAAAACTGAAAATCCTCCGTGCTCTTGAGCAATGTTTCGAATAAGCTCTTGAATCACAACAGTCTTTCCAACTCCAGCTCCACCGAAAAGTCCAACCTTTCCACCTTTCACGAAAGGACAGATAAGATCAATAACTTTGATACCCGTTTCAAAAATTTCAGCTTCAGTTGATTGCTCAGCAAATTTAGGAGCATCGCGGTGAATTGGCAAAAATTGCTTAGCTTCGACAGCTGGCTTTCCATCAATGGGTTCTCCAAGAAGATTGAACATGCGTCCCAATGTTTCTTGCCCAACCGGAACCTGAATGGCAGCGCCAGTATCAATAACTTCCATGCCACGACGAAGTCCATCAGTTGCTCCCATAGCCACCGCCCTAACTTTTCCACTTCCCATGTGCTGATGAGCTTCCAAAACTATTTGTTCAGCTTCACTCGTCTTGATGTTTAGCGCATTATAGATTTCCGGCAATTTCTCATCAAACTGCACGTCAACAACAGGACCGATGATTTGGATTATTTTTCCGATATTCATATGTTTAGCTTTTTAGGCATTAGCTTCTTAGCTTTTTAGCCGTTCAAATTAATTACGATTTTATAATTCAACAAACGTACTTTATCATCCTGCCTGCCCGCCTTTGGAGGGAGCGGAGCGACGACACCCAAGTGTCGGAGCGCAGTCGAAGGATCTGTGTTTTTATTAGCTCAGATTCTTCGACTTCGTTCGTCCTCCCTGTGGTCGGACTCTCTTCGCTCAGAATGACATATACTATTTTCTTTTCAAGATTTCTTTCTATCCACGGCTCTATTAGCCATAAACAGAATCAGAATCTCAAACTATTGACAAATTGACGATTTGGGTGTATTATCTATAGTTAGTGACCAAATATTGTTCTTAATCAAAGGAGTGAGAAATGCTACTTTCCGTAAAAATTGAACTTAGTGGCGTAACACCTGAGCAGCTAATTATCCTTCAGCGCGATCACAACATTAGAACGGCAGTTCAAGACAACGCAGAGAACAAAAGATTAACGTTCACTGTGCCGTTCGATTTCTCAACACTTGGTGCAGGATCAAGAGAAAAATTTAGTAAACTGCTCGACATGGCAGAGATCCAAGAGGTATAAGACTCTCTTGAAAGATCCTACCCAGCAGTACTAGCCACGCTCATCGAGGTGGCTTTTTTTTATTCACCCAAATTTTCAAATGTGCTATCAGAATTCCATTTTTGAAATCCTGAATTGCATTTTTGAACTTATTCTGCTATATTCCCAGCGCAGTCAAATATCCCTAAGGAGGATTACCTTTAATGAAGCTTGCAATATTTATTGTTCTTTCCATTCCTGCGCTCATCGTGATTATTCAGCTTTTCTGTGCCAAGCACAACAGTAAGCAGAAAAAACCAACAAAAAAGGAGTAGCCATGCTTGATATCATATTCGTACTGATATACTTTCTTTTAATACTGATCGGCGGCGTGCTATTACTTTCCAAATGTCACTTCAAGATCGAAGGCTTGAACATTTATATGACAGGCGCAATAGCGATCACAGCAGGACTCATATTTCTTTTCATCGCAATCGACTAAAAGTCAAACCCGCCTCTCAAACGCCTTCGGAATCATCCGCAGGCGTTCTTTTTTCAAAAAACTAACGAACTACAAATTTTTTACAAATTTACAAATATACAAATTATCCATTCGCACATTTGTAAATTTGTAATTGATTCGTATTTCGTTTAACTTTTAACTTGCATTTCCTAAAAAGCTAAGAAGCTAATGCCTAATAAGCTATTCCAGTGCAGCGCGTCCTGCGCTGATCTCCGCAATTTCCTGTGTAATCTTCCCCTGTCTAATCTGATTATATGTCAGCGTCAAATCTTGAGACATTTCCGCAGCTGCATCAGTAGCATTTCGCATAGCTAACATGCGAGCACTTTGTTCAGATGCGCTTGATTCCAAAATCGCATGGAAAAGCTGCATTTCAATCAGACGCGGAATAATGAATTCCAAAACCTCTTGCGGACTTGGCTCAACTTTATATTCAACCACTGGCTCTTCCAATCCATATTCTTTTGCCAGCACATCCATTTCTGCAATTTGTTTTTCAATATCGATCTTAGAAATCGGCAAAATCTGACGAATGCGTGTTTGCTGATTCACCGCGCTCACGTAGTCAGTATAAACCACAACAACCTTATCATATTTCTTTGCTAAATAGTCATCCATCACAATCTGAGAAAGCGGTTTGATATCAGCAACTTTGCCAAAAGCTCCCGGATCTGGAAAAGCAGCAACAATCTCCTTGCCTAGTTTTCTCACAATTCCCTCACCTTTCTTCCCAACCGTAATAAAATCCGTTCTTAATTCTTGATTCGTGATTCTTGATTCTAATTTCTTCTTACCAACACGATTAATCATCAACTTTTCAGGATGAGCAAGTTCTTCTTTGATTTTCTTGGCAACCTGAGTATTAAACGAACCGCAAAGACCACGATTCGATGTCACTGCAATAACCAAAACACTTTTAACTTCGCGCACTGCCAAGAATCCACTGCCTTCAGAAGATTCAAAAGCTTTCGCCAAATTAGTCAGCACACTCCAAGCACTATGCGCATACGGACGAATACCCAGCACGCTAGCCACAGCCCTGCGCATTTTGGCAGCACTAACCATCTCCATTGCGCGAGTGATTTTCTTTGTCGAATTAATCGAACGTATTCTTCTTTTGATATCGAGTGATGAAGCCATATATTTTTAGTCTTTAGTAACAAATGTCATTGGCGGTAGGTTTAGTCATTGGTCTTTGGTTACTTGACCTACTGCTAAAGACTAATGACTTGTCTTACAGCTAATGACCAATGTTCCCTTGTAACTATTTCTGGTATATTTCCTTAAATTCCTTGATACTTTTTTCCAATACTAATATAACATCTTCTGAAAGTTCCTTCTTTTCTCCAATCATCGTGATAACTTCTTTGGCTTGAGTATCTAAATATTTGTGGAAATCATTTTCCCAATTTTTGATTTCTTCTACAGCAACGTCATCCATAAATCCATTTACAAGAGCGTAAAGGATTGCAACTTGATGTTCAACAATCATCGGTTCATATTGTCCTTGCTTCAAAACTTCCACACTGCGTCTTCCGCGTTCAATCTGTGCGCGAGTTTTTTCATCAAGGTCTGACCCGAATTGTGCAAATGCTTCAAGCTCGCGGAACTGTGCAAGTTCCAAGCGAATTTTTCCAGCCACTTTTTTCATAGCCTTGATTTGAGCAGAACCTCCCACGCGAGAAACTGAAAGACCAACATTCACAGCTGGACGAATACCCTTGTAGAACAAATCTGATTCCAAGAAAATTTGACCATCAGTAATTGAAATAACATTCGTCGGAATATATGCCGAAACATCTCCAGCTTGAGTTTCAATAATCGGAAGAGCTGTCATTGAGCCGCCACCAAAGTCTTCATTAAGCTTCGCGCTTCTTTCCAAAAGTCGTGAGTGCAAATAAAAAACATCTCCAGGATAAGCTTCGCGTCCTGGTGGACGTTTCAAAATAAGTGAAATTTGACGATATGCCCAAGCGTGACGAGAAAGATCATCAAACACAATCAGCACATCTTCTCCTTTGTCCATGAAATATTCTCCAAGTGCGCAACCTGAATATGGAGAAATGTATGAAAGCGCAGAAGATTCAGAAGCTCCAGCCACGATGATTGTTGTGTATTCCATTGCTCCACGTTTTTCAAGTTCTCCCAAAATACGTGCAATTTTTGATTCTTTCTGTCCGATCGCAACATAAATACATTTCATGTTCTGCCCTTTCTGATTGATGATTGTATCAATCGCAATCGCAGTTTTTCCAGTTTGGCGGTCACCAATAATAAGCTCGCGTTGTCCGCGTCCGATTGGAATCATTGAGTCGATAGCCTTGATACCAGTCTGCACTGGCTGATGAACTGATTTACGAGTAATAACACCCGGCGCAATTTTTTCCACTGGATAAAATTTGTCAGCCACAATATCACCTTTTCCATCAACTGGAATTCCCAAAGGATTGATCACGCGTCCAATCATTGAATCAGCCACAGGAATAGAAAGCACTTTTCCAGTTGCCTTCACTTCGTCCCCCTCCTTAATTCCCAAATAATTTCCCAGCACAATCACACCCACACGGTCTTCTTCAAGATTAAGAGCCACTCCAATTTCTCCATTTGGAAATTCTACCATTTCGCTCGCCATCAAATCTGAAAGTCCACTCACACGAGCAACGCCATCTCCCATTTCAATAACCTTCCCAACTTTTTCAGTTTGAGTTTCAGTTTGAAAATTTTCGATTTGTTTTTTCAGAGTTTCGATTATAAAGTCTTTGTTCATATTATTTTTTATCTACGAATTACGAATTTTACGAATGTACGAATTGCATTTTTCTCCCTTTGGAAAAGGGAGATGTCCGATAGGACAGAGGGATTTGAGAGTTAAACTTAAATTTTCAAATCCTCCATAATCCTCCTTTTCCAAAGGAGGAGGCTCCATTTGTACAAGATTCATATCTTGCACTGTTTTAATTCTAATCTCCGAATACCGCTCAATCTTAGCTCAATTAAGCCATATTTGCAAATTAAAATCTCTGGGCTTGACTTTTTATCAATTTGGGTGTATACTATACAATTAGTAATGAATCCTCATCGTTGCAAACATCTACCTTAACAATCGGAGGTTTACCATGAAAAAAGAGAACAGTCACAAAGCACTTGAGCATCTTTCGGTTAAAAGCAACGTAGCCATGTTTTTCATAAGCTTCGCACTAATAGTAATAGTGCTCAAATGGAATTCATCGGCAACGTACACGCTTTTCGTTGATGCAATTCTCATTCTTGCCTCGGCATACTCCTTCACTGTCGGATTATGCGGGTCAATAAAACGCATGATCATCATAGTAATGAAAGAGGAAAATCTAGATCTATGATCATTTATCTCAAGTAATGCATACGCCGCCTTTCAGGATAACTCCTGACGGGCGGTGTTTTTTATTTACCATTTTTTCAAAACTACTATCAAAATTCAACGCTCTACCTCTCTGTCATGATTACATGACATCTCTCTTTAATAAAGGAGAGAATGTAGCTGTCTTTGAATTCTGAATTGCATTTTGGAATTCCGTATTCTGTATTTGCATCCTGCATTCCGTCCGCCCATTGCGCAGTGCGTAGGCAAAGCGCAAGTGACTGGCGTTAAAAAATTTTTGCGAGACGACCCGAGAGGCGCAGTAAAAATTTTAGCCAGGAGCGTAGCGCTTGCCCCAGCAACAAGCTAGGGCGGGACTTTCTTTTGTTACTTTTCCTTTCTAGAAAGAAAAAGTAAATCCAATTATACGTCAAAAATAAAAGTACAACCAAATTTAATTCAAAAAATATAATTTAGCGAATCAAATTCTGGATTCCTGCCTACACAGGAATGACAACATGGCGATTATCTTGCCAATTCTTTTTGCAATCTCTTGAGTTGCGCTTCAATACTACCATCTATTATCTCATCTCCAACTCTTATCACAATTCCTCCCTTAATCTTTTCATCAACAACATTATTTATCAAAACTTCTTTGGCGGAATATTTTTCCTTGATATAACTTTCAATTTTATCAGCTTGATCACTTGATAAACTTCGTGACGTAGTCACAGTAACTTCCACTATTCCATTTGCAGCATTATATATTTCAGAAAACTTTTCAATAATCTTGCTGGAATTTTTCAGTTGTCCATCTTTCTTCAATTGCTCGGCAAAGCTTTGAACAATATCAAAAATCTCACTTTCAGATTTGTTTTCTGTAAGTTCTAATAGTGTTTGGGAATATTGTTTGATTGAAACCTTCATGAGTTTTAATTTTGAATTTTTAATTTTGAATTTCGAATGAATTATCAATGTCTTAATGTTTCAAGCATTCAATCATTCTGATTTGATTCAAAATTCAAAATTCTTAATTCGAAATTCCTAATCATTTATAACTTTTTCAATAATAGCCCTATCCTTCTCCATATCCAACTTTTCATCAATAATCTTGCCAGTCGCTGAAATGACTAAGCTTGCAATCTGCCCTTTCACCTCCTGCATCATCTTGTTTTTTTCCATTTCGATTTTCTTTTCTGCGTCAGCTAGAATTTTTTCTGATTGTTCCTTTACAGCAACAATCAATTCCTCTTTATTCTTGGCCGCAACAACTTCAGCGCTTGCCACAATTTCCTGCGCCTGCTTTCGAGCTTCAATAAGGACTGCTTTTTCTTTTTCTGCAATTTCAGTCAATTTTGCTCCTGCATTTTCAGCATCCAAAATTCCCTTTTCAATCTTTTCCGTGCGCTCTTCCATCATTTTCAAAATCGGACCATAAGCAAACTTATACAGCACAAAAAGCACAATTGCAAAGTTCACCAGCTGCGCAAT
>LBTS01000033.1 GCA_000992165.1 Candidatus Moranbacteria bacterium GW2011_GWC2_37_8
TACTTCTCCATTTTCCTTCGAATAAATGCTGGGATTTCCAACTCATCTTCATCTTCTTCTTGTTTTATTTCAACAATAGGAGCTGCTGGACGAGGTTGGATTTTTTCTTCAATAATCATCTTTGGTTCCAAAATTTTCTTGGCAGGAAAAGTTATACTTTCTTTGTATTCATTTTCGTGTGCCTCTTCTTTTTCAGCAATAGTTTCCTGCGTTCTAACTGTAGAAACTCGATTTATCAAAGGATTTTCATGTGTTCGTTCAGCGTCAAATCCTGTTGCAACCACAGTCACATGGATTTCACCTTTCTTAACTTGATCATCCACCACGGCTCCAAAGATTACCTTAGCGTTCGGATCAATACTTTCAGTAATAATATTTGCAGCTTCGTTTATTTCTAACATTCCAAGATCACTTGAACCAGAGATATTGAAAAGTACTCCTTTAGCTCCATCAATAGAAAGAGCCTCTGAAGCTCTATTTTCGCCGCTGGCGATACCAATACCCATCAAGGCTGATCCAGAGTCCTGCATAATTGCGCGGACGTCAGCGAAGTCCACATTAACGATTCCTGGTTTAGTGATAAGATCTGAAATTCCTTGCACACCTTGTCTCAAAACATCATCCACGATTCGGAAGGCATTAATAAGAGTAGTCTTACGATCAATAATGGAAAGAAGTTTATCATTCGGAATTGTAATCAAACTATCAACGCGGTCTTTTAAGTTTTCCAGAGCGTCCTCACTGATGGTTCTTCTTTGAGCACCTTCAAATGAAAATGGTTTAGTGATAACAGCAATTGTCAGTGCTCCCAATTCCTTAGCAGCCTCAGCAACAACAGGTGCAGCACCGCTACCAGTTCCTCCGCCAAGTCCGCAAGTCACAAAGACCATATCAGCACCCTTAAGAACATCTTGGATTTCATCGCGGTTTTCTTCAGCAGCTTGACGTCCAACTTCAGGATTCATACCAGCTCCAAGTCCCTTGGAAAGATTTTTTCCAATATGTACTTTTTCGCCCGCCTTGGAATGATGAAGAGCTTGGGAATCAGTATTGATTGCCACAAATTCAACGCCTTTAATCTTTGCATCTATCATGCGAGTAATCGCATTATTTCCTCCGCCACCAACACCAACGACTTTAATTCGAGCGAATGTTTCAATATCTGGTTTGATTTCTGCCATACGTTTTAGTCAAAATATAGAAAAAGAATTAAGTTTATTCTTTTTAACAATGATTTAAATACCCAGTGACTCTAAATTCAATCCTTGCTATCATTTTCCCTGCCTACCGATAGGCAGACGAGCGAACGGTGATGTTCAAAGGCTAATTATTGTTACCTAGTATCTCAATTTAGCATATCAGCAGCAGCTATGTCAAGAATATTTTGAAAGACATGACTTCTCAAAGCCAATATACATTAGGGTAAAAACTTTTTCAACCATACTCTCATCTTTTCAACACTGTCTCCTGTCCCCCTTGAAAACATATCCATCGCCTTAGAAGCCATAAATCCTTCCGGACTTGAGCTGCTTTGTTGCTGTCCCCAAAGGATGAGTCCTGCAGCAGTTGCAAAGGATGGATCATCCACTTTATCTAATATACCACCAAAACCCTGAGGGAAACCAATCTGAACAGGAAGGCCTAAAACTTCTTTAGCCAAATCTCCGGCGTGCGTCATCTTAGCACCTCCGCCAATCAAAACGGCGCCCGAAGGAAGCAGGCCTGCTTTTCCAATAAGTTTCAATTCCTTTTGCACCAATGAGAATATTTCCTCCAATCGCGCTTCAATAATTTCAGCTACATGATAACGTGAAATAATACCTTCTTGTTGTGAATCTATTTGTGCCAAATCAATACCTTCTTTTTTGCTGATATCTTTCGAAAGAGCACTTCCATATTCCAATTTGATTTTTTCAGCCACCTCAATAGAAGTCCTAAGTCCAATAGCTATATCATTAGTAATATGCCCAGCTCCTACTGGAAGTATTATAGTGTGAATTAGGTCACCTTCTTCATAGACGGCCAATGATGTTGTGCCTCCTCCAATATTTATCAAAACAACTCCTAATTCTTTTTGTTTCTTGCTTAGCACTGCCTTTGCTCCTGCCAATGGCTCAAGCACCAGGTCATCAATTTCAATATTTGCTTGATATGTACTTTTGGTGATATTTTTCACATGCGAACTACTGCTTTCAATCACAAGTGCATCCACTTCAAGCCTAACGCCCTTCATTCCTAATGGATCTTTTATATTATCTTGATCATCCAATCTGTATTTTCTAGCAATAACATGTACGATTTCTCGATTCACTGGGAGTGGAATAACCTGAGCTTCAGAAATGACACGATTAATATCATCCTCTGCAACTTCCCCATCAGCCCTACCAATAGCAATTACGCCTTTGGACTTTTGAAAACCGATGTCGCAACCGCCAATATTAAGTACTGCCCTTTTTACCTGCATGCCAGCCATCCGTTCAGCATATTCAACTGATTCATTAATAACTTTAGCAACATCTTCAACGTCAGTTATAACTCCTCTCCTTATTCCAAATGAAGGCAAGCAGCTAACGCCTATTACGCGTGGCTGTTCATCACCTCTAGCCTGCTGAGCTATGATTGTGCGGACATTCGAAGTTCCAACATCGATGCCAACAATAATTGTATTATTTTCTCTAGACATTTGCAGTAATTAAAATTTCAGCGGGCCATGCCCAATTAAATTTTTCTTTTATTATCAAACTAGCAAGAGCGCTGGTCTAAAAGGTTCAAAAATCTTTTATTTAACTGCAAATCAAGCAGCTTTTTAGCACTACCCAGCCTAGTTATCATTTTTGTTTTTTAAAACTGAAGATTAAGTACAAGCGTAAATAATTTCTCCAATATCTATAACATTATACATGTTTTCCAATATTATAGCAAAAAGTCCCAGCTGCTGCTTAATATGATCTAACAAGAAGAAGAATTTCGCGAAAATATGGATAAAAAATCAACAATCCAACAATTATTGAGACGGTAGCCGAAATCAAAACAACACCAGCCATAAGGTCTTTAATAAGACGCGCATAGGGGTGTATTCTTGGTTTCAAAATATCCACAACTCGCTCGAGGACAGTGTTTACAAGCTCAAAAATAAGAACCCACATTATCATCAAAAGTAATATGACTGCTTCCCAATTCTTAACATCAAAAATAAGAATAAACAGCACAACAAAAAAACCGATAACAAGCTCGATACGAAAATTTTTCTCATGAACAATTGCCCATTTGAGTCCATCAAAGGCATGCTTTAAGCTTCGTCTAAATCGTCTAAATCCTTCAATCATATTTTTAGCCTCATTAGCTTTTAGCCTCCAGCTTCCAGCGTAAATGAAGTTATTTATTTTTTTATATTTTTCATTAACAAAACCAAAGAAACCAACAAAGCTACAAGCTATTGTTTCTATTTTAGCATATCTGCAACTTTGCGCTGTAGAGAAAACATTTTTTTGCCATGTGGAAATCCAAGTAGATGTAAAATTCCATGTGAGATTATATAATTCAATGCATATTCAAAAGCTTCCCCATCCTCATGCGCATTATTAGCGATATAGTTTGGACACAAAATAATTTCTCCCAAAAATATTTCACTGTCACTTGTTGATGCTTGTTTGCACAGCAAAGCAGTTGTTTCGTATTCAGAAAAAGACAGCACGTCGGTAGCTTTATCCTTTTTCCTGTATTGCAAATTCAAAGAATGCATTTCTTCTTCACCAACCAAGGCCACACTTAATTCTATGGTTTTATCTTTTAAGCAATCCATAGAAACTAAATCCAGAGTGCGACCAAAAACACTCAAAAATGTTTTTTTGACTACTTTTTGAGGCGTCTTATTATTTATTTCAAGAATTAGTTTCATTATAAAAAGGTTTTAAGCCAGTTCATCAAGAATTTTTTTGGCGATTTCTCGCACAATATTTCCATCAGCCTTGCCTTTAACTTTAGCCATAATTTGACCCATTATTTTTCCTAAATCAGCAGGTCCCTTTGCGCCGGATTCAGTGATTACAGCTTTTGCAATTTCAACAATAGCTTCTTCGGAAAGTTGTTCGGGAAGATATGGCATCAGTATTTCAAGTTCTTCTTTTTCAATTTCAGCCAATTCCGGTCTTCCGCCATCCTCAAATTGTCTGATACTATCTTGCCGTTGCTTAACTGCGCGAGATATCACATCCAAAACCTCTTCGTCGCTAAGACCAGTTTCACGTTTTTGCTTTTCAATTTCTACGTTCTTTATAGCGCTGTCCAGCAATCTCAATGTATCGCGTTTTTTAGCTTCGCCCGCTTTCATAGCTTCCTTAAGATCAGATGAAATTTTTTCTTTTAAAGTCATAATGTTTTTAATTTCAAAAAGTAAAAGTTAGACAAATTTACAAATGATGCCAGCGCGAGCCAGCATCATTTGTATCATGTAGAACTATTCCATTTTTCGCTTGATATTCTTCAAAGCTTCATCGTCAAATTTTCCAAGCTTCTTCAGCTTATCAATCTCTTTGCGAATCTTAACTTTATAGAGAGCTTCAGTTCGTTTTTCAGTCTTGCTTTTCTCATCATTCTTGAAACGTGTTCTTCGTGCGCGCACCAAAACACCACTTTGCTGAATTTTACGAGAAAAACGTCGCATCAAGCTTTCAGTAGTTTCTTTATCCTTTTTTCTAACTTCAATCATAGTAGCCTCCTTTCTAAATTTTTATCTAAATCCTAGATTTAGCAAATGTAATTAAAGTCTTCGCAAGCCTTTAGGGCTATTAAGACAACGGTATGCTTATGTGCATAACTTATCATATTATACAGATAAATTCAAATAAGTCAATGGAGCAGCTTTTTAGCTTCTTAGGCTTCAGCTTTTTAGCTTTTGGAATACAATCTGCATTTTCTAAAAAGCTAAGAAGCTAATGCCTGATAAACTGTCTTATTTCCAATCAACCTCTAGAGGGCGAATTTCCTCATGCAGAGCAGCTCCACCAATCAAATGTAAATGAATATGATCGACTTCCTGGCCGCCATTCTTTCCCGTTCTGAATAATAACTTATATCCACCTTCTGAGATTTTTAATTCGCTAGCAATATTTCTTGCGGTAATTATCATTTTACCCAATAGTTCCACATCACCCTCCTCGATATCATTTATCGAAGCGATGTGTTTCTTGGGAATGATCAAAATATGCACTGGCGCAATAGGATGAATATCCTTAAATGCCATCATCAATTTATCTTCATAAACAATCTTTGCATCCATCTTTTTCTCAACAATTTTGCAAAAAATACAATCCATGTGCGTGAGACGTGGAACGCAAAGCGTGGAACGTGTTTTTTAAGTTCACGATATACGCTGCGCGCTTCAAGTTATAGATTTTTAAATTATTCTTCGCTATGTGAAATAACAACGTTATTCTTCAGAATTTTTTTCACAGCCAAAATTAATCTGTCGTGACCAACTGTTTCCTGTGTGCCACTAACCATATCTTTCACAATCACCGTCTTATCAAGTGCTTCCTTCTGTCCAATAATCAAAGTTATTTCAACTCCAAGTCTATCAGCAACGCGAAGTTGTGATTTCAAACTTCCCCTACCGAAACTCTCAGCGGTCAAAATACCATTTTTTTGAAGTTCAGCAAAAACGTTAAGGCTTTTCTTCTTTGCTAGATCTCCAAGTTGAGCTAAGAAAACACGTGGCTTAGGTTCAATATACATCTTAGCGTGCACTCTTTTCATTTCAGCCACTAATCTATCCATACCCAAACCGAATCCAATGGCAGGAGTGTGTTCTCCACCTAATTGTTCCATCAAGTAGTCATAGCGTCCGCCACCTCCGAATGAATGCCTCTTACCTTCTTCATCATTGGACCAGATTTCAAAAACAGTTTTAGTGTAATAACTCAAACCTCGCACCAATCTTGGATTGATGATGTATGGCAAATCAAGTTCATCAAGATATTCCAAAAGACTCTTGAAATGCACTCGGCATTCCATACAAAGATGATCGACTGATTGTGGAGCAGTAGTAGAAACTTGAACACATTTATCTTCTTTACAATCCAGAATTCTCATCGGATTTGTTTCCAATCGCTTTTTGCAATTTTGGCAAAGCTTTTGTTTTTTGGATTCGAAATATGCAACCAATAAATTCTGATATTCCTTGCGACATTTTGGACATCCGATTGAATTTACTTGAAATTGAATATTTTTGATTCCCAAGCTTGTTACCACACGATGCGCAAGTTGAATAAGCTGAGCATCCAAAATTGGGTCTTGCTCACCAAAAGCATCGAAGTTTGCCTGAAAATGTTCTCGATAACGTCCTTCTTGCGGTCTATCATAACGATACACTGGACCAGTTGAAAAAAGTTTAACCGGCTTAGGCAAGACATTCATTCCATGTTGGATATAGGCGCGTCCAATGCCAGCCGTAAGCTCAGGTCTCAGAGAAACCTTGTCACCGCCTTTAGTATTAAAGATGTACATTTCCTTATCCACAATGTCAGTTCCAGCTCCGATAGAACGAATGAATAGGTTTGCATATTCAATTGCAGGGGTATCAATTCTTCCAAATCCATATTCCAAGGAAATGCGCGCCAAAACTCGTCTGATTTGATCCCAATATGGTTGATCACCAGGCAAAAGATCCCTCATTCCGCGAGGTGGTTGCAGCATTATTTCTTCTTCTACTGACTGTTTAGCTTTTAAAGGCTTCCTGGCTGCGACTTGAGTTTTAACAGTTTTTTTATCCATTTTTTTTGTAAGTTCTTTCTTTACTTTTTTAACTGATAATTGAGCCATACTAGTGAAATATTATCCAATTACAACCAAATAATAAAACATTTTTTAAAATAAAAAATAATTTTCAACCTACAATTTTCAATCTGCAAACAATTCTTAAATTTTTCAATTTTAAAATTATCTCATTGAAAATTGTTTAGAAATTAGAAATTAGAAATTTTTTAAAGTATTCCTGCTTTGGAAAATGGCCAAGCCCTCACAAGAACTTTTCCAATAACATCATCCTTTGGCAGGGCTCCCCATGCGCGAGAATCATGAGAAAATTGTCTATTGTCACCCAACACGAAATATTCCTGACCATTTAATGCAATTGTTACTGCTCCGTTAGTAATCAAACCTTTTGGCAAATAAGCACTTTCATCTAAAACAAATCCCTCTGGGTTTTGATTATTGAAAATAATAACCTTTCCTCCTTCAACTTTAACTTGCTCACCAGGAAGTCCAATAACACGTTTTATGAAAAATTGTTTTGGATCCTTGGGATATCTGAAAACCACCACATCACCGCGTTTCAAATCCTTAAAAGTATCAACATCGAAAAGGTGAACATTTCCCAAGCTAACATCAGTCTGTTTGTATCCCAGTTCATTAACAATCAAATAATCACCGTCAGCAAAGTTTTTATCCATGCTAGCACCTTGCACGAAAAAAGGCTGGAACAAAAAAATCCTAATTGGAACAATTATAATGAGCGCCCAGAAAAAAAC
>LBTS01000034.1 GCA_000992165.1 Candidatus Moranbacteria bacterium GW2011_GWC2_37_8
ATGTTTTCATATGATGCTTGCCTGCTTGGAAATGGAGTTCTTGGACCAATCGGCGCTACCCTGAAACTTTTTCATCCGAGAAAAAAATTCTTTTCTGTAATTCATGGACTTGATATAACTTTTGCTTATAAAAAAGGGCTATTAGCTAAAACATACAAAAACATAAATATACCGTCACTAAAAAAACTTGATAAACTTTTCATGGTTGGCAATCAAACAATTATTGAAACTGTTAAGATCGGAATAAATGAAGAACATTGCATTTTTATCCCTAATGGTATTAGCATTAAAGATTTGACTGTTGAGGAATCACGGAGTGAGATGGAACGAATTTTCGGATCCAGTCTTGAGGGCAAAAAACTTATCATTAGCATTGGAAGAATTGTGCCTCATAAAGGAGTAGAATGGTTCTTGAGAAATGTTATGCCAGTTTTACCAGAAAATTATTGCTATATTGCTGCAGGAGGAATTGTTTCAGCAAATACAGTTGGAGACAAAAGCAATTATGAAAACTGCCTCAATGCAATAGATGAGAACGGACTAGGGAAAAGAGCGAAAATTATTGGTAACATTGTTGAGCAGGATAAGCTAACATTAATAAATTCAGCAGATCTGTATGTGTCGTCAAATATTAAAGTTCCCGGCTCAATGGAGGGATTCGGATTAACAACACTGGAAGGAGCTGCTTGTGGAAGATTTGTGCTCGCCTCCAATCTTGAAGGGCTTAAAGATGCTATTCAAGATGGAAAGAGTGGATTTCTATTAGAAAATGAAAATGTTTCAGTTTGGAAAGATAAAGTAATTGAAGTTTTAAACAATGATTCGTATAGAAAAGAATTTGGAGAAAAAGCTAGGAAATATGTCGCCGAAAATTACAGTTGGGAAAGTATTGCCAAAAAATATATGATCGAAATAGAAAAAATAGTTTCTGAAAAATAAATACTAAAAAACATTTCATGTTTAATTTCGCCTTTTCACAATTAGCTTTATATCTGACATTCATCCTCGTATTTTTCGTGCCTGGTATTTTTTTGATATTTGCCACAGGCTTTCATAAAAAGTTCTCTACTTTAGAATTATTCGTGCTGTCTTTCGGTTCCAGCATCGTCATTATTGATTTCTTAGTAATACTGCTAGGAAAATCCCCCCTGCACATCACCAGAGCAAGCTTATTTGGAACAATTGTTGTATTTTCAGCTATCTGCTTTGGCATATATCGAAGACGCATTCGTAAAAACACTTCTGATAATCAAGAATTTAAAACAAAACAAATGTCTCGCCGCGCTGCAACCTTAGTCGTTATAATTTTGTTTTTGACAATTTTCATCAAAACAATCTATTTCAAGGATGCAATCTTCCCAACTGCCACCGACCTCGGTCATCATATGTATTGGACCAAAGAAATTTCAATCACTGGGCAGCTTCCTAATTATGAAAAGGCTGAAATCGGAGCAGAATATACAATAGAAGCGCCATCCCCAATTGCTGATTTCATTATCGGTGAACATCTTTTTTTTGCAGCCATAGCCATCATTTCAGGAGCAGACTTTTTCTCTTCTTTCCCAGTCTTAACACTTTTCCTTATTCACATAATTTCAATTCTATCAATTTTTGTTCTCACGCGAGCATTTTTTAAAAATTCACTTCATCAAGATGCCATCGCAATTATAACTTTACTATTAATTGGACCGCTATATTCAATTGCCTCACCTCAAGCTAAATTCGTTAGTGGTGGTGTTATAGGTAATGATATTGGCAACCTGCTTATTCCGATATCTATTTTGCTTTATATGAAAGCCTTTAGCGAAAAGAAATCCGACATTCTCGCTTACGCTCTATTTATCAGCTTCGGATTAGCCTACACTCATCATCTTAGCACTTTCGTGTTTGTCTTTCTTTCGTTATTCACGGTCATTGCTTATGCGGCGCTTAATTTCAAGTCAGTCTTTTCTGATATTAAAGAGTGGCTCAAATTATTTCTTACCCGTGAAGCTTTATTGGTTTTAGCAATGGGTGCGATTTTTATTTTATTCATATACACTCCAACTTATCTTAATGCCAGCGCCGTTAACACTGCAGTAGGAACTCCAAGCAAGGCTTCACGCGCGGGACTAACTCTTGCCCAACTCAAATCAACTGCCGGTGAAGCACGCTTTGCTTTTGCGTTCTTGGGTGTTGTCCTTTTATTTTTTGCAAAAAAACTTGGAAAATATAACCAGGCATTTATGATTGGTTGGATAGTCGCGCTCACACTGATGTCACTTCGCCCTGATTGGCTACTGCTCGACATTCCTTCAAATCGCATAGCTAGTTATATCGTGTTCCCTTCTGCCATAATTGCAGCCTACATGTTTGTCGTTATTTTGACAGCTCTCAAATCTGAAGAGAAAAGGAGAAATTATCTCAGCCCAATTTTTATTTTCATTTCTTTTTTCGCACTCTCTGCATTCATTGCAACTAGCGGTCTTTATGACAATGCCGCATCATTAAATTCAAGCAGCAGCGCATCCCCTGCCTTGCAAACTTATGCGGCTTCTCAATATCTTGCTGACAATTTAGAAACTCGAGATGTGGTGCTAAAAGATCATAACTATCTCTCAGGTGATGCCTGGATCAAGCTTTTCTTCATGAAAGATTACAATTACCCGCTTTCTCGAGGCTTTTTCAAAAGATATCAGGATGAAACCAAGCCCAGAGAGCAATGCACTAATCTTATGATTTCAATTCCAAACGGAACCATGGCGCAAAAATGTTTCGAAGGCACGGGCACAAACTTTATTATGGTTGATCCCAAGATGGATAGCGGACAATTTCATCGCCTTAATGATTTTTGGCAAATATACTCCGCAGACGCAATCACTGTTTTCTATAAGAAATCTTAATACTAATTATTAATCTCCAGATAAAATCATGAGCAATAAGATTATCATCGCGTCAACCTGCTTTTTTCTTTTAGTAAGCTTTGTCTTCCTGTCATGGTCAGAGAGAAAACAAGCTGACATTAATACAAAAAATATCTGGATGACTTATTTCGAAAACCCCAGAGATAATTCACTGGATTTTAAAATTGAGAATCATTCTACAGTGACAAATTTTCACTGGCAAATATTGGCAGATAAGAATATCATCAAAGAGGAAAATGTTGCCATCGCATTGGATGAAACGAAAACAATTCCTGTCTCACTATCAGATATCAATGGAAAGAAAATAATAATAGTTGTAACCGCAGGAACTGATAGAAAAGAAATATACAAAACATTTTAAAAAATCTAAAATCTAAATTACAAATGCCAAATAAAATCTTAAATCCTAAATTCTAATATTTGAATTTTGGTCATTTATTGGAAATTTGGATTTTGACATTAAGATTTAAAATATTACCAGAAGTCACCAATAACATTATTAAAATTATTCCAAAATCATGAAGAGAATTTTATTAGTCACCCGCCCTGTCGCTCCACCATGGGATGAAGCCAGCAAGAACTTCGCTTATTATCTAGCTAATAGCGCCAAAAATTTTTCTTTCAGTGTGCTAACGCCTGGACTTGTGCAAGATTTTTCGCAAACAATTCAGCAGCTGCCTGTCTATACTAAAAACAATTTGAACTTGAATTGGAACCAGCGCCTTAGATTATTAAAACTGATTCCAAAAGTGAAGGATTTTGATATCTTGCACTTTATGCTGACACCCAGCAAGATAAATGCCTTTGCATTTAAATTTTTTCTAAGCAGTAAAAAAAATAAAACCGTACAAACGATTGCAACGCTTCGCGAAGATCTTTTATCTGACAAAGATTTTAAGAAAATTCTCTTCGCCGACCTTTTGATCACTTATTCGGATTATGCAAAAAATAAATTGCAAGGCCTGGGCTTCGAAAATGTGATCAGAATTTATCCGGGAATTGATCTTGCGAAATTCATGCCTAATGGAAAGAACTTGGAAACTCTTTCAAGATTTGAAATTAAAGACACAGATTTTGTTGTAATCTACCCTGGAGAGTATGTGAGACTTGGCGCAACAGATGACATCGTCGCTTCCCTTCCAGAACTTTTCAAGCAGATTCCAAATGCTAAATTTGTTTTTGCAAACAGGTTTAAAAATGAAAAAGATGTTCAGAAGAAAGCAGAGGTAGTTGAAACGTTAAAAAAGGAAGGTATCCTAGATAAGGTCGCTTTTACTGATACTTTTTCTGATATGCCCAAAATATATAATTTGGCTGACGTGGTTGTTTTTCCCGTACGCAATATGCAAGGAAAGTTCGACGTTCCACTAGCTGTTATTGAGGCTATGGCGTGCGAAAAACCGGTTGTCATTTCTGACTTGCCAATCCTAAAAGAATTCGCCACCAAGGACAATTCTGTTATAATTAAAACTGGAAATACAGAGCAATTTATTTCCGAAATTGTTGAGCTCTCAAAAGACAAGCTGAGATGTGAGCAAATCGGAAAAGCTGCTCGCAAATACACTGAAGAAAATTTCGACATCAATTCGGTTGCAACTCAATATGAAGCAGCCTACGAAAAATTACTTGCGTAATCAAACATTTAAACATACAAACAGCATGAATTCACCTGCTTAAATGTTTGAATGATTAAATAATTATATGAATACTATATGGAAAATATTGAGAAAAATCTAACAGAAATAACTCCTCATCAATTCGATCTAAAAACAGATAAGATGTCAGTGCCTGCACGTTTTTTCATGAGTAAAGATCTTTTGCCTGAAGAAAAAACATTTATCCAAGCTGAAGACATTGCCTCAAACAAGGATGTTTTGTTTCGCCATACTGTAGCTATGCCAGATGTATGTTCAAAACCTGGCAGAAAAAATGCTTCAGGCACAACAATAATTTCCGACAAATATATTTTGCCTCAAGTTAACGATTCTGATCCTAATTGTGGAATGCGCTTAGTTAAAACCAACCTTACTGAAGACAATATTTCAGCAGAACAAATAGATGAACTTTTCAAAAAGTTAGTTGATATTGTTCCGACAAAAAAATTTGTTGGAACCGTGGTTCCTTTTAAAATAGTAGTCGACATCTGTCGCCGAGGAACAATAGCAGCTATTGAACATCTTGGAATTAAAACCAAAAATGAATTGGAAAACACTCAGCATGGAGGAAATTTCTTCGGCAAAGAAATGACTAAGCAAGATATTTTTGATGCAATTCCGAAATTATACATGCATTTTGCAAAATTCCGTTTAGGAATTTTGGGTGCGGCTGGAAATCATTTTTTGGACATGCTCAAGGTCAGTGACATTATTGATCCTGAAATTGCTCAAAAATTCGGACTTAAAAAAGGACAATATCTTCTCATGGTGCATACTGGATCAGGAATTTTGGGACAATATACGATGTACACCCACACCGCCAAAAAAGCGGAGCATCTTTCGCAGGCTTTAATGGTTATGTTGGGAAAATTAACATTCCGCTCATCAAAGAAAGATGTCTACAAAAAAATGCAGGAAAAAATTGCCAAACACATGACCAAAGATGATTCACTTCTTACTTACGACGGAAATGGAGAAGACGGAAAAATGTATATGAATGCTCGCGCGGCTGCTTCTAATTTTGGAACAGCTAACCGCGCAGTTATCATCCACAACATCGCAACAACAATGCAAGAAGTTTTGGGACGCGAAGTGGAGATGGATTTAATCTATGATCTTCCGCATATTTCAATCACTAAAGAAAATCATTTTGAAAAAGATGTTTGGGTGCATCGCTCAAACACCTCCAGAGCTTTTGGTCCAGCCAAAATGGCCGAACATCCTATCTACAAAGAAACAGGCGAACCCGTATTTATCCCCTCTTCTATGAGCACAGATGCGTACATTTGTGTAGGAACTGACCGCAACGAAGAAAGTTTCTATTCCGCGCCGCATGGGACAGGCAAAGGAAAAAACAATGCAGAAAAAACTATTGAAAACAAAGATGAACTTTTTGCAAAAATGGAAGAAAAAGGAGTAAAACTTTATAACGCGAAATCATCCATAGTTATCAACCAGGACAGCGCTAGGTATAAAAATATTGACCAAGTTATTGAAGGAGTCGAAGCCAACGGTATCGCTCATGTCGTAGCCAAAATGGAGCCAGTCGCGGTAATTATGTATTGATTAAATTTTGAATTATGAATTTCGAATTTTGAATAAAATTCGAATGAAAGAATGTTTAAAACATTAAAACATTCAAAATTCATTCGAAATTCAAAATTTGAAATTTGAAATTAGATGAAAATTATAAGTATCTCAGGCCTTGATGGCTCAGGCAAATCAACTCAAGCAAAAATGCTGCAGGATTTTCTTGAAAAGCATAATAAGAAAGCTTATTATTTCCACGCCGTGCAATTTTCTGTTCCTCAGGCGACAAAAACTTTTTTCAAAAAACATTGCCTGGTCTGCAAACTCTTCAAGAAATGCAGAATTGAACCGCAATCTTCTTCAGAAAAAGTTAGTACCGACGAAAAACCAGGAGTAACGAAAGCAGGTTTCCTGGCGATCAACCTCCGCAAAATCGCTTTTATTATTGATGTTTTAAGATTCTATTTCCTCAAGAAAAAACTTACCAGAAAAGGATATGGTTTTCTGGTGACAGACAGATATTTTTACGACACCATTGTTAATATTGCTTATCTTCAAAAAAGAAACACCCCGCCTCGTATTGAAAAATACATTCCCCTTGCAGATGCGGCTTTCTATTTGAAAATTCAGCCTGAATCGATCATGACCAGACCTCGCGTGCCCGAACAAGGATTGGAATATCTTAAAGATAAAAAAAGGTTGTATGACATGTTCTCAACTCTCTGGAATTTCCAAATTATAGATGGAAGTTTGCCGCCAAAAGAATTATTTGCACAATTATTGAGTAAACTTAAAAAGAATTAGAGCATTCTTCATTATCAATTTGTCACTGGTCACTAGCAACTAAGTCACTGATTATTCGTTCAAACTATGTTTTCAGGTTAGTGACAAGTGACCCAGTGACTAGTGACTTTATTTTAATAAAGAATTTTTTTGAAAAATTGAGATAAAATATTAAAAACATCCACAAAATTTAAACACTATGTCCCAACAAAACCTCGCAAAATCCACCCTTTGGCTTATTATTTCTGAACTAATTTTCAACCTTTCCGGCTACGTCATCCATTCTTCAATGGGAAGAAT
>LBTS01000035.1 GCA_000992165.1 Candidatus Moranbacteria bacterium GW2011_GWC2_37_8
GCGAAAGGTTTTTTGGATAATGACCAATCTTTTCCTGTGCGCGTAACCCTAAAATCTGACAGTCAATTTTTGGACAAAATAAAAGCCATGCTTATTGTGGGGAAAACGGCAACTTTGCGCGGAACTTGCACGGAAGTGGCAAGTGATGGGAGTGTGATTCTGCAAGCTTTCTAATCCCTTTCAATGTTAATTCCTCGCGGCTTTCCGCGCGTATCAAGTGGATTTCCGAATGGACTTCCACTTGATATATTAGGGTTTACTCTGGGTAATCCATTTATTATGGTCATTTATTATACTCTCTTTTTTGCTTTTTGTCAAGTGTGACAACGTATTCGAGAATTCTTTACTCGCAGGGTTTTTTGATGTAAAATAAGCAAAGAACATGATATTTAAGGTGTAGTATGAATATCAACTCTATTTGCAATAGAGTTTGTTTGCATGAAAATTAATCTTGCCGCGAGGTATTATTTGAAATCTGTAATTTATTATTGGAATTTTTAAAAGTATATGGCACTATTTAGTAAAATTTTTGGCTCAAACGAACGTGAAATAAATAAGCTTCGTCCGATTGTTGAAAAAATAAATTCATTCGAGGCGGGAATGACGAAGTTGACTGATGAAGCTTTGACGGCAAAGGTTCAGGAATTTCGCGAAAGACTAAAAAAGGATGAAACTTTGGATGATATCATGCCAGAGGCTTTTGCCGTTGTTCGTGAAACAGCCAAACGTGTTATTGGTGAACGTCACTATGACGTTCAAATGCTGGGTGGAATCGCACTTCACAAAGGTACAATCACAGAAATGAAAACTGGAGAAGGAAAGACTTTGACTTCAACTTTGCCAATCTATCTTAATGCAATTGAAGGTAAGGGCGTGCATGTTGTGACTGTGAATGATTATCTAGCCAAGCGCGATTGTAATTGGATGGGAAGTGTTTATCAAGCACTTGGTCTTTCAACTGCTTGCATAATGCACGACGCCTCATATCTGTATGAATCAAAAGTTATCGATGCTGATGAGGTCAGTGTTGAGGTGGAAAATTTGAAAGAAATTTCTCGCCGCGAGGCTTATGCTGCCGATATCACTTATGGAACAAATAATGAATTCGGCTTTGATTATTTGCGAGACAACATGGTGCAAAGCGCACAGCAGATGTCACAAAGGCAGCTTAATTATGCAATTGTGGATGAAGTTGATTCTATTTTAATAGATGAAGCTCGAACTCCGCTTATTATTTCCGCACCAGACACTGAATCAACAAAACTTTATCAGCGTTTTGCTCAAATAGTTCCACGTCTCAAGGAAACTGATGATTATGAAATTGATGAAAAAATGAAGGCAGTGACTTTGACTGAAAGTGGCATTTCAAAAGTGGAAGCTCAATTAGGTGTTGGAAATATCTATGAACTTGGAAAAATAAATTACGTTCATCATCTCGAGCAATCCTTGAAAGCAGAAACTTTGTTCAAATTGGATCGAGATTATGTTGTTAAAGATGGCCAAGTGATTATAGTGGACGATTTTACTGGACGTTTAATGGAAGGAAGACGATATAGCGACGGCTTGCATCAAGCTATAGAGGCTAAAGAAAATGTTGAAGTGCAAAAAGAATCTCGAACCTTGGCAACTATCACTTTCCAAAACTATTTCAGAATGTACAATAAATTGGCTGGTATGACTGGAACAGCGAGCACTAGCGCTGAAGAATTTGCAAAGGTATATAAGTTAGATGTGCTGGAAATTCCAACTAATAAGAAACAAATCCGAAAAGATTTGCCAGATATTGTTTATAAAACTGAAAAAGGAAAATTTGATGCCATTGTGCAAACAATCAAAGAAAATCATGAAAATGGGCAACCGTTCTTGGTTGGAACTGTTGCGATTGAAAAATCTGAATATTTGAGCGCTCTGCTTGAAAGAGAAGGAATTAAGCATGAAGTTCTTAATGCTAAGCATCATGAAAAAGAAGCTTCTATTATTGCTGGAGCTGGACAAAAAGGTGCGGTGACTATTGCTACTAATATGGCTGGTCGCGGAACAGACATTAAACTCGGCGCGGGAGTACGTGAAGTTGGCGGACTTTATATTATTGGAACTGAGCGCCATGAAGCGCGGCGCATTGATAATCAGCTTCGAGGACGCGCAGGTCGCCAAGGAGACCCTGGTGTGACGCAATTTTTTGTTTCGCTGGAAGATGAACTCATGCGCAGGTTCGGCGGAGACCGTTTGAAAAATATGATGGACACCTTGGGCTTGCCTGAAGACCAACCGATTCAAAATGCTATCATTTCTCGAACCATTGAAAGCGCTCAATCAAAAATCGAAGGCTATAATTTCGATATTAGAAAGCATGTTTTGGATTATGATGACGTGATGAATAAACAGCGTGAAGTCGTGTACAAAAAACGCAAAGAAGTTTTGGCGGCTGGTGATATGAAAAATGAAATCTTGCATTATGTGGAAGAAGAAATAGAGCGCAATGTTTCTGTCCATTGTGTGGGCGAGGATTATGAATGGGACATTCCAGCTATTACTAATGAACTTCAAAACATTTTCAATTTTACAGATTCTGATGAGAAAAAATTGGAACAAATTCGAGATGATAAATCGAAAAATACGGCAGAGAAGATTTCTTTGATGCTGGAATATGCCATGGGAAAAGCTAAGGAGGCATATATTCAAAAAGAACAAGAAATCGGGTCGCAGCAGTTAAGACAAATTGAAAAAGCAATTGTGCTTCAAACTATCGATACGCTTTGGATGAATCATTTGGATGAAATTGATTATTTGCGCCAAGGCATTGGTCTTCGTGGTTATGGACAACGTGATCCGCTTATTGAATATAAGCGCGAAGCTTTCCATTTGTTTTCTCATCTGATGGAAAATATGCGTTCAACTACAGTGCGAACAATTTTCAAAATCTCTATGGTTTCTGCTGAGCCATCTCGCCAAGTTGAATCTCAACCTAAAAATATCCAATATCAAGGCGCCGAAGAAAATCAAACTCAATTTGGAGCAGTAAAAGCCGAAGAAAATGGACAAGCTCCTGCTCCTCAAAAACCTCTTGTTAACAAAGACAATGTCGGAAGAAATGACCCATGTCCTTGCGGAAGTGGAAAAAAATATAAGCAATGTCATGGGAAATGACATTGCTTGAAATTTCGTCGCTCGCTCCAAGTGAAAGATTACTTTCACTTGCGGACTTGCTAGAAATTATAAGAATTGTTGTGGGAAATAAGATGACTCTCGTAAAAAGGGCAACCGATAGATGGTTGTTCTTTTTTATAAGATAAAATTTCTCCAGAAAGAAACGGAATCGCTTTTTGTATTAATACTTGAAGGAACTAAAGGCATCATCCTTCAATTTTCTATCAAAGGTCGGTTGCCTGGTTACTGATATAATCTACATAATTTATATATAATTTATGTTAGGATTTATTAGGAAATCTGCACTTATAGGACTGCTTTCGATATTTTCACTAGTTTCACTTTTTGGAGTTCCATCGGCAGTTTATGCAAAAGCCGATAAGCCTAAGATTAGTATATCTGAAAAGAATTCTGATTCAATAGTATTGCGTATTAAACAAAGCGACCTCGAGAAAGATAGGGTTAAGATTAAGGTGCAAATTGAAAAAGTTTCGACTGGTGAAAAAATGGATCAAACTTTTAACGTTAGGTTGAACAGTGATGGCGAAAAGAAGATTACTATAATGAATTTAAAATCCGCTACAGAATACAAGATTAAGGCAAAAATCAAGAAGAGAAATGATGATTCATATAGTGATTATTCCAAATCCATCAAAGCTTCAACAAAATAAAAGCTTCATGATCTGGAAAAATAGTGCAAGATTTCAAGCAGAGGCTGCAAATATTGCAACTGATCTGCATGAAAATTAAGACTCCTATATCGGGGGTCTTAATTGTGATATAATATCGTTATGAAATATATATCTTTTGAAAAATCTGTTGGTGGGGTAGTTTATCGAAAACAGGATGATAAGATCTTGTATCTATTGGTTCGCTATCGTTCTTGGCAGTGGGATTTTCCTAAGGGACATGTGGAAGAAGGAGAAACAGAAGAGCAGACCTTGCGCCGCGAAGTTCAAGAGGAAACAGCGCTCGATGAACTCGAAATTCTTCCTGGTTTTCGCATGGCTGTCAGGTATTTTTATACGGCTAAAGGTAATGAGAAAAAAGAGCGAATACTTGAAGGCAAGGGTATCTATATTTTCAAAAAAGCTGTTTATTATGCAGTTCAAACTAATAATGAAAATGTCACGATTGATTTTGAAAATAAAGATTTCGCATGGCTCACTTTTGACCAAACTTATAATCGCCTGAATAATGATGGTTCAAAAAAAGTATTGGAGGCAGCTCAAAAAGCAATTGCAGACAGAAAGAATGAACCTAAAGAATGAGTATTACTGTATATAAAAAGTAATACAAAAATTTATGGTCTACTTGGGCGCGGAGTATTCCTCGGAGGATTTGTTCCAAGAGTTGAAAAGGCAAGTGCGTGATGAAAATATTCGCAGTTTTGATGAATATAGCGACCTAGTGGATAATCTTATTGAGGAAAAAAAGAGCTATGGTTTTTTGACGGATGAGGATGACTTGGTTCAATTGCGTCATACTTTAGAATTGCGTTGGAATGAAATACAATCCGAAATGTTTGAAGTCTAAACCTAGCTTTATATAAAAGAAACATAAGCGAAAAATACCGCTTGGGTGTTTTTTGTTTAGTATTGCAAAATACTGATTTGTGCAATATAATTGGTATTGAAACTAATGAAGGTTAATAGGTGTGTTGATAAAAATATTAAAAAATAGATTCTCTTGGCCGCTGGCCATTTGAATTTCACATTGCCGGATGAATAATAAGAAAAAAGTCCAATTGAAATTCATTGCAATTATAATGCTAGCTCTTTTTGCTGGGTTGGTTTCATATCCTAAAGTAATAAGTAAGATTCCTTTTGTTTATGACGCTTTAAATAAATATAAAATCAATCTCGGGCTAGATCTTCAAGGGGGAAGCCATTTGGAATATAAAGCGGATGTTTCAGGAATTGATCAGGCTAAAGTTGGTGAGGCGTTGGAAGGCGTTCAGGACGTCATTGAAAGGCGCGTGAATGCTTTTGGAGTTGGGGAGCCATTGGTGTATACAACTAAGAGCGGCAATGAAAACAGAGTGGTTGTGGAAATACCAGGCGTGAAAGATATTGAGCAAGCCAAACAACAAATCAAGGGCACTCCACTACTTGAATTTAAGAAAGAAGGAGTTGAGCCGCAAATTCAACAAATGATTGATTCGCAAAATCAGCAATCTCAAGATAAGGCTAATCAGATATTAGAAGAAGTTAAAAAAGGAGGAAATTTTGAAGAGTTGGCAAAAGAAAATAGTCAGGATCCAGGATCGAAGGATAAGGGTGGTGATTTGGATTTTGTAAAAAAAGGCGCTTTCGTGCCTGAATTTGATGAAATATTGTTTGAAAAAAACTTAAAATCAGGAGAAATCTATCCAGAGCTGGTGGAATCTGATTTTGGTTGGCACATTATTAAGTTTATTGAATCAAGGGGAGAAGGCGAGGACAAGGAGGTTCATTCTGCCCATATTTTGCTTCCCAAGGCTTCAATAGATCAGTATCCTGAATTAAAATATTCAGCAACTGGTCTTACGGGAAAAAATCTTAAAAATGCCACCGTTACTTTTCAGAGTCAGGGATTGGGTGAACCGCAGATTTCTCTTCAGTTTGATGATGAAGGCACTAAGTTATTTTCTCAGTTAACACGAGATAATCTTGGGAAAACAATTGCTATACTTTTGGATGGGAATATAATCAGTGCTCCTACTGTGCAATCAGAAATAACAAATGGTGAGGCGGTTATTACTGGAAGCTTTGCTTTGCAAGAAGCAAAAGATTTAGTGCAAAAATTAAACACTGGAGCTTTGCCAGTCCCACTTTCATTGGTTTCACAGCAAACAGTGGAAGCATCATTAGGACAAGATTCTTTGAATAAAAGTCTTATTGCTGGTGCTATTGGACTTGGCGCGGTTATTGTGTTTATGTTGTTTTTCTATAGATTTTTGGGATTAGTGGCATCACTTGCATTGCTCATTTACACTGCTCTGATGATTACCATATTTAAATTTTCAGGAATTACTTTGACCCTTTCTGGAATTGCGGGATTTGTCTTGTCTATTGGTATGGCAGTGGATGCTAACATTTTGATTTTCGAACGCACAAAGGAAGAAATACGCAGCGGTCGAACGATTGCTAACTCCCTGGAGGAAGGCTTCAAGAGAGCATGGACTTCTATTCGTGACGGAAATGTTTCGTCATTACTGACAGCCGGAATCCTATATCTAATGGGGACTGGATTCGTGAAAGGTTTTGCAGCCTCTCTATTTATCGGAGTTGTTGTTTCGATGTTTACAGCAGTTGTTATTACTCGCACAATGCTACGATTTATTATTAGTGATTGGATTCATGGAAGAACATGGATGGTGGGAGTGAGAAAGAAAGAAATTAAAAATTAATTTCCAATTTTAAATAAATTTTTTTAGATTATGTTTAACATCATTTCCAAAACTAAATACGCCTACATATTCTCACTGGTTATTTCTGTGCTTAGTATTTTAAGTCTAAGTATTTGGGGGCTCAAATATGATATTGATTTCACGAGTGGTACACTCATGAAAGTTAAGTTTGCAGATAGCGCACCCACGAATCAGGAAGTTAATGAATCTTTAA
>LBTS01000036.1:0-6734 GCA_000992165.1 Candidatus Moranbacteria bacterium GW2011_GWC2_37_8
TTCGCCAAATCAGCATTATATTTCTCAGTCATCCTTTCCATGGTTAAATCCAAATCGTCGCCAAAGGTTCCGCCACTCATCAAGAGGTAGCGAGCTGCATCAATTCCGAATTTTTCAATCATTTCATCGATTCCAATAACATTCCCCAATGTCTTGCTCATCTTCTTTCCGCCTGATTGAATGTGCCCATGCACTACAAAACTTTTCGGAAGTTCAAGTCCAAGATTCAAAAGAGTAGCAGCCCAAATCGTTGCATGTACGCGGAGAATATCCTTTCCAATCATTTCAATATCAGCTGGCCAAAATTCCGGAACTTTTTTCACGTCGCCATCCCAACCAATTCCAGTGAGATAATTTAGGAATGCATCAATCCAAACATAGGTCGTATGTTCACTATCAAATGGAAGTGGAATTCCCCATGCCAAATTTTTTCTTGAAATTGAAACATCTTCCAACTTCTGACTTTCCAAAAATGAAAGGATTTCCTTTTTATATCTTTCAGGTTGTATTTTAAATTCATCTGATTTTATTTTGTTAATCAGAGTTTCTTGATGAACATTCATCTTCATCAAATAGCATTCTTCTTCCATTTCTTCAGGAATAGCATTATGGTCAGGACATTTTCCATCCACCAATTCATTTTCACTTTTGAATTGCTCGCAACCCATGCAATATTGGCCTTTATATGAACCTTTATAAATCGAACCATTATCATAAAGAGTCTGCAAAACTTTTTGCACTGCGGCTTTGTGCGCAGGAGAAGTCGTGCGGATGAAACCGTCATTGCTGATGTTTAATTGTTTCCAAAGGTCTTGAAAAATTTCAGCAAAACCATCCACAAACTCTTGCGGCTGCCTCCCTTCTTCTTTTGCTTTCTTTTCAATCTTTGCGCCATGTTCATCCGTTCCAGTTAAAAAGAAAACATTTTCTTTTCCCAGCTTCTCCCTATTCCAGCGCGCCAAAACGTCGCATGCAATCGTAGTGTATGCATGACCAATGTGAGGCTTGGCGTTCGTATAATAAATCGGCGTTGTAATGTAAAATTTATCCTTCATATCTGAATATTATTTAAATAGCAGTTTATAATTCTTTGACCAATACACAATTCCTGAATAATAATTATTATTAAACGTTCCAAGGTAATTTATAGATGCTTTCTTGATTGAAGAAGCGCTGTCAGATGTAGCTCCGGCGCCTTTAAGCTTCAAAGCCATTGCCATCACACCATCAGTCAAATCCCAAGGGTCAGGAGTTTTGTGTCCAGTATTACTTGTGATTCTTGGAGAATATCCTTTCCATACGTCAGACATGAATTGCGGGATTCCCATGCCGCCACCTTGTCCGATATAATTTTTTGGATTAGGAGTACAGGAAACTTTTTTATCCTTACTGTAACCAAGATCATCAACTAAGTCATAGAAGAGTCCTTGTCTCTTATACAACAAATCAATTGATGCTTGCCATTTTGAACTTTTTTTCAAAAGCGATTTATAATTAGCAACCGCAACTCTTTCAACCTCTTTATATGTGCACTTCCCGGTATTTGCACCAAGGTTAGTTTCCATCTTAAGGAAGCCATACAAAACACCTTCAGGGACACCAGTGCGGCCACTTGCAAACTCAACTGCATCACGTATATCTTTGGCATTATACGATTTTCCAGACAAAGCATTAAGATCACCTTGGAGTTCTGCTAATTGTTTTTGCAGCTTCGATATTGTAGCCTCTTTACTTTCGATGTCTTCTATAACATCCGCCTGCACAGCCACAAGCTCTTGCTTCTTATCAACATTATCATCCAAAATTTCTTCATGTTCCTCTTTCACCTCGGCCAACTCAGATTTGTCTTGTTCTATTTGTGATTTCGATTCAGTAATTTCAGCTGAAACTTCCCTGATCTTATCCTCAACCGTCAGCAAATGATCAGTATCAGAAAAAACATTCGCGAAATTTGCACTAGTCAAAACAACATTCAAAATAGGTTGAGACTGATTGTAATAAGTTTCCTGCAAAAGACTTTTGAGCATCTCTTTTTGAAGTTCGATCTTATTGTTCATATTATTGATTTCAGCCTCTTTGCGAGAAATCGTTTTTTCCGTTTCTATAATAGTTGATTTTGTCTTGTTTATTTCCTTCACTGTTGAAGCAACCGCGCCCTGGATCTGTCCAAGATTTTGCTCCAGTAACTTTTTTGCCTTTTCTTCTTTTTCAATTTTTTTTGCAATATCTTCAGCCTCGTCTTTTTTCTCTTCAATAGCCTCTTGATCTGCTGCCAGTGCGTCCACAGCGTCAGCAGCTGCAGCACGCTGCGAAGCACTCCGCCAAAAAGAAACCTGGGGAGCGACAAAAATAGGAATCATAATGATCCAAACAGTTAAGAGCAGTTTTTTTCTATTATTTTTCATTACTACATTTTAACACGAATTCCAAGCAAAGCAATTGATCTCAAATTGAATCTTAAAAAAAAGAGTATCAATACCTCCAGACAAGCCTGCAATGCCATTCATTTCACTAGAGAACAAAAAAAAGCCACGTTTTCCACTGGATAGTGGAAAACGTGGCCAATCAAAAGCAAGTCAGTGAAGGATTATTCTTTCGGCGCATTATCGCAAATCAGACGCGCAAGCTCCAGTCGATCAATACCTATACTCCTTGCGGTCGCTGCAAAACTGAAGGAATGCACCAAATCCAGTTCATCAGTAAATCCGAAAGATATCGAATATCCGTCAGATTTTATTTGGACTATTGCACGGCGATCTGTCCCATAACTCAAAATAACCTTTTCACCTGAGACGCAACAGCAATCGGTAATATCTACCGATTTCTTCTTCAACACAGGTGCCGCCAAATCTCCTTCAAAATTTGGGGTAAACATGCTTTCATTTGGAACATAAAGATTTACGATCTTTCCCATATCATTTCTCCTCTTTTTTTGATTCCACTGACGTGTCGGCATTTCTTAAGAACAAAAATTCCTCAAAACATTTGTAGTTCTCGAGATTCCCGCTGCCCCATGTGTCCAAAATTATCATGGCTTGATCCAGGTAATAATTGATTAAGTCTTTTTTAGGGCAAGCTTCCTTTGATTTTCTCATTTCAGTTAGCATGTGAGATAGCAACAATACAACAGAGATTGCATCGTCATCAAGCTTCACTTCATGAATTCTTTGGTATTCATCAAATTCACGCATGGACTGCTCACCCTCAATAAAAAGCAGGATTGAGTCATCCGAAAAATACTTATTAGGGAAAAGAAACGCAACAAAATCTCTGAAATATTGCTCGTACATGACAACCTCCATTTAAGTTAGTTTATAGGTTTTCAAGGTAGTTTGGACATGTTTCAGACCAATATGTGGTTATACTCCAAAAACCATTAAAAGTCAAGGATGCCAGCTGCCAAATTCCACCCTTGCCTTTTCATGCTTTAAACAAAACAAAAACAGGACTTTTTGAATCCTGCTTTTGTCATTTAAATTTCCAAGCTATAAGCTAGAAGCTATTTTAAACTTATTTCTTCTTTTCTTCAACAACAGGGGCTTCTTTCACAACCCCTGCAACTTTAGTCACATCTTCTTCAACTTTATTATCAAGTTCAGCCAAAGATTCCTCGCTGCGAGGTGCGCTAACCATAGCGATAACAGTTTCACCGTCAATCATGATTTCCACTTTGTCAGAAATCTTCAAGTCTTTAACTGCAATCACATCATCGAATGTTGCAAGCAAACTAAGATCGATTTCATATTTTTCTGGAAGATCAGCTGGCAAACATTTCACCGCGATAGCGTCCAAGTTTTTCACCAGCACGCCGCCAAGCGCTTTCACTGCTGCTGCTTCCCCAACAAATTCCAATGGGATTTCAGTTTCAACTTCTTCTTTCATGTTAACTTGGAAAAAATCAATGTGTGAAACTTTTCCACTCATCGGAGCAAGTTGGATATCATGAATCAAAACGTTCAATTTTTTTCCAGCTACTTCAAGTTCAATCAAAGCGCTTTCTCCAGCTTTAGCATAAACGCGTTTGAAATCAATGTAATTCACTGCCAAGTTTTGAGCAGCAATTTTGTTTCCGTATATCACAGCAGGAATCATGTCCATGTCTCTCAATTTTTTCGCCTTTTTTCCGATCAATTCGCGAACGTCAGCTTTCAATGTAATCAATTTGCTCATCATTTTTTAGAACATACAGCATGTAATATGGATCATCGGGGTGGATAGCGATAAATGGCGTCGCTACCTTTCCTACTCTCCCTAATTCACGTTATTTGCCCTATTTTTACTCTATTATTAACTCCCGATAGAATAGCAATAAATCGCCAGAATGTCAATATTTTGGCTTATTTTAAATTTCAGGGTAATCCTTTCTTTAGCCAAGAAATTATGCATAGATTGTACCCTTGCTTACCAGCAGGGTTCCACATTTCTTTTTCCGCAAAAGAAACCTGGAGGAAAGAAAACTCGCACCTGATGAAGATACTGTGGCAAAGATTTCGCTCTTCGCTAAAATTTTTACTGCGCCTCTTCGTTGTCTCGCAAAAATTTTTACACTCATCACTCATCTTTTGCCTACGTACTTCATATGGTGCAGATAGAATGCGAAATACAGACAAAATAAAAAGCCGCTTCGCGAGATGTTATCCCACGAAGCGACTTATTACACAACCATACCAAGCGCATCAAGAAAGGGTTTCGTGAGAGCAATTATTTTCCGAAATCGCTCCACAATCTTTTCAAAATTTTCGTTCGCCTGCTCAACGTCCAAATACATTTTATCCAACACCCAAAACTGATCGCGCCAGAAAGAAATTTCCTCTCCGACAATAAATCCTGTGGCCACGGGACCCTTAACTACCAGTGCAATACTGAGAGAACTCCGTGAATACCCTCTTGGCACCTTTACCTCAAAAATAATTTTGAAGGCATTACCAGTTTCTTCACTGAGCTCTCTTACAAGCTTTTTGGCGAAATCTTCCACAAGAGGCAGCTCTTCACTAGTTTTGTTTTTTTCTTCCTCATGTAAATCACTAGGGAAACGCAAACTCAAAATACCATCGCCAAATCCAATAGAATTATAAGGCATAACACCCTCCCTTTTGCTACAATATTTTTAAGGTAGATTTCGGCTGTCTATGCTAAGGTATAAGTATACACCCAAATTGATAAAAAGTCAACCTCATGGTCGACTTTTTAGCTAAAATAAGGGATTATATTAATTTTAGCTGTATTTTGCATTCTGTATTCCTCCCGCGCAACATGAAGTATGACCCTTCGGGTTATAAACTCCGGCGAAGCGCAAGTGAGACGCGTTAAGAAATTTTTGCGAGACGACCCGAGAGCACAGTAAAAATTTTAGCGAAGAACGCCGCGCTTGCCACAGTATCTTCATTTGTCGCGAAGCTTTCTTTGTAACTTTCTTTCGGGGGAAAGAAAGTTAATTTTACTATACGTTAATAAAAAAGGTATAAACGAAATTTAATTATAAAAAAATAATATGTGAGATAAATCCTGGATTCCGGATCAAGTCCGGAATGACAAGGAAGAAATTTATTAATATGAAGAATACTCCTCTGAATCCAACTTCGTTTCCCTTCTGGAATTTATACTGCTCAAAATTCCAATACTCGCCATCACGACAATTAAGGAACTTCCCCCATAACTAAGGAGTGGCAGTGGAATTCCAGTGACTGGCATGATTCCAATATTCATTCCAATGTTTTCCCAAACCTGCACAAAAAACATCAGCATGATTCCGATTGTCACCAAAAATCCAAAGTTGTCCGGCGCAGCCATTGCAATCATTCGCATACGATAAAACATAATCCCATAAAGACCGATAACAAAAAGTGAACCAAGCAGGCCAAGCTCTTCTGCGATAGAAGCAAAAATAAAGTCAGTATGTTTTTCAGGCAAAAAGTTTAGCTGGGACTGAGAGCCGTGACCAATTCCTTTTCCCACTGCCCCACCGGAGCCCACAGCAATCATGGATTGATTTACATTATATCCTGCACCCTTAAGATCTACACTGCCAGGTCTGACAAAGCTCATCACGCGATCTTTTTGATAAGGCTGCAGATTAAACCAGCCTACTATTGAAATAACAATTGTTGCGGTAACCATGATGGCAATTTTCTTAGTGCTAACACCTGAAACCAAGGTCATACCAGCCCAGATTCCCACTAAAACCATCGCGCTACCGAAATCAGGTTGTTTTATTACCAGTAAAATCATAATTCCACAAAGAATTATTGAGGCTACCAGTCGCCCAGTTTCCCCTAGTTCCATTTTTTTTTGCGAAATAAAACTGGATAAAAAAATTATCATAGAAAGCTTGGCGATTTCCACTGGTTGAATATGAAAAGAACCTATACCAATCCAGCCCGAAGTTCCTCGAACATTTTTTCCAAATATCAAAACGACAGCAAGAATAAACAGAGTGGCAAAATAAACTGTAGTACTTTGAAATTTAAGATTTTGATAATTCGTAAGCGCAAAAAAAAGCATCGCACAAATTCCAATCAAAGCGAAAATAATTTGTCTCCAAAAAATACTTAAACTTCCATTATTTTCGCTGGCCATTGAAATACTATAAAGCACAGCCAGCCCAATACCTAGCAGTAAAATCGTTGAAAAAAGCAGCACCCAGTCAACTTTTAAGAATTTATTTAGCATAAAATCCTGGAGCGTGGAACGTGAAACGTGAAACGTGCTTAAATTCACGCTATGAGTTTCACGCT
>LBTS01000036.1:6788-8987 GCA_000992165.1 Candidatus Moranbacteria bacterium GW2011_GWC2_37_8
GGCAATGCGTATGGCCAGCTAATTCTAAAGTCACGTTGTTCTTTCACCCTGACAACATTTTTATCTGTTTTATTGACACCTAATATCTTATTATCTACTCCTCGAAGAATTACAACCAGGGAAATTTTATTTAAATCGTAATTACTTTCGTTTCTGAGCAAACCTTCAGCTTGACTTCCTTCTCCGGTAGGCGCCTTATCGAATTTTTTATTGTAAACTCCAAGCTGCGGTTTTTCAGTCAAACCAAGAGGAGTCCACTCCGGCTCACTAATGATAATTTCGGCGCTTTGAGCAACCTTATTATCATTGGTTTCAATTCCGAGAGCTGTGACATATTTAGTATCAACTGGAAGTATAAAGTCTTTTCCTTCTTGAGTTGCAATTATTTCTCCAGCTGCATCTTTTAAATTGAAGATGTATTTAAATTCGCGAGCACCCAATGAATCATTGGGGTTATAAATTTTTGCTACAGCATCAAATGTACTTCCGCCGCCAATCACTACTGAAACTTCTTGTATTAGCAAATCAGCAGCTTGTAAATTTTTACATGGAGAGCATGGGCCGCCGCAATCAATATCTTTCTCACTTTGATTTTGTTTTTTATCAGAGCAAGTTGCATCAGGAGCCACAATTGAATAGGCAAAAAAAGAAAAGATGATTATTATGACAATAAAAATAGCGATAATAATTGTACGTTTAATTGTAGTTTGATTTTGCATATTTTTTATTATTTATTGAAAAAATTCTATATCGTAGAGACAATACATCAAGGATACAGACAATATCTAGCCGCGGAACCATTTTCGCCTTGAATACCATAAGGCGCAAAATTCAGTCCAGCTGCTTTTTCCGTAGCAAATATTATTAAATATGGATGACTTGCTGCGTCAGGACATTGATGATAAGAAGAGGGATATTGATAGAAATAGCAATAAGGCCATTTTCCAACAGGGTCTGCAGGAGTAGAAGAAAAGTATCCACCACTTAAAGAATTAAAGAAAGTCGCAAAACTTGTGTCGTTGTCACAATTTGAAACAAGCTCTCCACTAGTGGAAGGATAGCTGCCAACCGAATAATTATAAACATCAAGAGCTGACATAAAACTGCGCAATTCTAAAACTCGCTTTGAATCTCTAGCCTTCATGCGAGCCCCTCCTATATTTATCAATATTGCGCCAGCAAGAATGCCAATTATTGCAATAACAATAAGAAGTTCAATAAGAGTAAATCCTTTTTTTATATCTGTGCTCAACATCAAATAAATTGTATCATAAAAACAGCGCAATAAGCAACAAAAAAACAAGTCAAGCCACCTTTATTTATGCATATTTTCAAATTTTGCACAACAAAAAAACAAACCCACCTCTTAGGAGAGGATGTCGCCTTAGCGACAGGAGAGGTGAAGCTTGTAAGAAAGAAATTTTTCCAACAAAAAAACAAGCTTGTGCAGCTTGTATTCGTTCGAGAGTCTGTTAGAAAAATCCTTTTCTGCTGCAATTTTTAAATTACAGCTGCAAAACTTTCAAGTTTCGTCATGTTACCTATGGGTAGCATTCCTCAACTTTCAAGTCTTTCGCTCGTAATTTAAAAATTTCGCAACGAAAGAGACTTTTCAAACTGACTCTGTATTTTTGAGAACAGGATTCTGGCGGCGACCTACTCTCCCTCATGGAGGTACCATCGGCGCTGACTGTCTTAACTGCTCTGTTCGGGATGGGAAGAGGTGAATTCTGGTCTCAAAAATTTGCCATTGGTCTTTTCGTCTTTAATTAGAGTTGTTCAAATTTGTGTAGTAACAATTAAGAAACTCTTAACTGCTAACCATAAAAATTTAGAAAGATTAATGAAACTATTAGTACTTCTTGGCTCAATCCCTTGCAGGACTTACACCTAAAGCCTATCAACCTAGTCTTCTTCTAGGAGTTCCTGAAGTAGTAAACTACTTCTAATGCCTAATCTTGGGATTAGCTTCCCGCTTAGATGCTTTCAGCGGTTATCTATTCCAAACATAGCTACTCAGCAGTGCTCCTGGCGGAACAGCTGATACACCAGAGGTTTGTTCTTTCCGGTCCTCTCGTACTAGGAAAGAGTTCCCTCAAGCATTCACGCCTACAGCAGATAGAGACCAACCTGTCTCACGACGGTTTGAACCCAGCTCGCGTACCGCTTTAATTGGCGAACAGCCAAACCCTTGGGACC
>LBTS01000037.1:0-997 GCA_000992165.1 Candidatus Moranbacteria bacterium GW2011_GWC2_37_8
AATCCAAAAGTTGCAATTGTTTCGCAGCACAAAAATTTAAACATATTCGAGCGGGTAACATAAGTTCCATTTATACATAGCTCAAACCTCTCTGTCAGGAATACCTAGGGAGAGAATTACGATGAAGAAACTTATTAGCCTTGCAACGTTCCCTCTCTTGTCATGATTACATGACATCCTCTCCCAAAGGGCGAGGAAGAAAATGAAGAAATTTATTGTCATGCAACGCTCCCTCACCTGTCAGGAATACCTGACATCCTCTCCCAATGGAGAGGAAGAAAATGAAGAAATTTATTGTAAGGATTTCGGTTTTTCTTTGTGATATTTGATAATTTCTTCAGGCGGCCCTGTTACAATTATTTTTCCTCCGCCTTCCCCACCTTCTGGTCCCATATCAATAATCCAGTCAGCTGTTTTGATCACATCCATATTGTGCTCAATGACAACAACTGTGTTTCCAGCATTAACCAATCTATTCAAAACATTCAAAAGTTTTTTAATATCATCAAAATGAAGACCTGTTGTCGGTTCATCCAAAATATAAAGCGTATCTCCAGTTGCTCGGCGCGAAAGTTCACTGGCCAATTTGATGCGCTGCGCCTCACCTCCGGAAAGAGTGGTTGCGCTTTGTCCAAGTTCAATGTAGCCCAAACCAACCTCTTCCAAAACAGCGAGCGGGTCATGAATTTTTGGAAACGCTTCAAAAAATTCAGCGCCTTCTGCCACTGTCATCGCCAGCACGTCCGCAATATTTTTCTCCTTATATTTCACCTGCAGTGTTTCGCTGTTATACCTTTTTCCCGAGCAGACATCGCATGGCAAATAAACGTCAGGCATGAACTGCATTTCAATTTTAAGATAGCCTTCTCCGTTACAGTTGTCGCAGCGTCCACCAGCAACATTAAATGAAAATCTTCCGGGACCATAACCGCGCAGCTTTGCGTCTTTGGTTTTTGCAAACAGTTCGCGTATGTGAGTGAAAAGTCCCGTGTATGTT
>LBTS01000037.1:1043-1553 GCA_000992165.1 Candidatus Moranbacteria bacterium GW2011_GWC2_37_8
AATTTCTTGATGTCGCGCTGGAACATCAAGCGCCCTATGTAATTTATTAGCAAGCGCTTTGTACAAAGTATCTTCAACTAAAGTTGATTTCCCAGAACCTGAAACACCTGTCACACATGTGAAAACTTTCAGAGGAAATTCAGCAGTCACATTTTTAAGATTATGTTCACTTGCTCCTCGCACCGTTATACGCTTTTTTTTGTTCACACTTCTGCGAACATTTGGAACATCAATCTGAAGTTCGCCTCGCAAATATTTTCCGGTCAAAGATTTTGGATTATTAATAACTTCTTCCGGCGTCCCTTCGGCCACAATTTCACCCCCATGCTTCCCTGCTCCAGGTCCGATATCAACCAACCAATCAGCATGTCTCATCATTTCTTCATCGTGCTCAATCACAATCAAAGTGTTACCTATTTTTTGAAGCTGTCTCAAAGTTTCAGTCAGTTTGCTATTATCACGAGCATGAAGACCAATCGATGGTTCATCCAAAATATATAGAACGCCAAC
>LBTS01000037.1:1570-9960 GCA_000992165.1 Candidatus Moranbacteria bacterium GW2011_GWC2_37_8
TATGCCGCACGCCCCAAGGTAAGATAATTCAGACCGACATTATTGAGAAAAACAAGACGGGCAATAATTTCCTTCAAGATCCTTCCTGCAATGAGTTCTTCTCTGTGTGTCAATTTCAGATTTTGAAAATGCTCAACACATTCCTTAATACTCAGCATGGAAACTTCATGAATATTTTTACCCTCGCCCGCATCGCTACGCGAAGCGTTGCGAGCGGGGCCGACAGTCACTAACAACACTTCACTTTTATAACGGGAACCTTTGCAGGTTGAGCATGGTTTTTGCGACATATATTTTTCAATATCTTCGCGCACACCATCAGAAGTTGTGCTGCGATAACGTTCTTCCAGCCATGTTACCACTCCACTCCAACGAACGTTATAGTGTCCACCTCCACCCCTGGCAAAAAATTTCACCCGAATCATATCAACATCTTCATGACCATATAAAAGAATATCAAGTTGTTTTTGTGTAAGGTCTTTTAGTCTCTTGTTATCCGGAATGTGATAAAATTCTGTTACGGCGCGCAGCACGCTACCGATGTAATTGTTCGGTTTATAACTCCAAGGCATAATTCCGCCCTCGGCAATTGTCTTATTCTTGTCAGGAATCATGCGCGCAGGATCAATTTCTTTTTTCACACCCAAACCTTCACAAGCACTGCATGCGCCGAAGGGAGAATTGAAAGAAAACAAGCGCGGCTCAAGATCAGGAAATTCAATATCATGAATCGGACAAGATAATTTCTGATTATATATCTGCTCAAGGCAAGCTTCGTTAGCTTTTAGCTTTTTAGAATTTCTTACGCCTGATGACTGATTGCTGATTACTGATAACTGATTTATGCATTTAACTTTTACTAAACCTTGAGAGAGCTTCAGTGCTCTTTCAACATCTTCAAAAATACGCGTCAAATTTTCATCGTTTATTTCCACCCTATCAACAATAATATCGATACTGTGTTTTTTGTATCTATCCAATTTTATTTCTTTAAAATCTTCAAGTTGATACAACGTCCCATCCACAATTCCTTCTGAAAAACCTCTTTTCCACATTTCATCCAGAAGCGCCAAATATTCACCCTTTCTTTCTCGCACAATTGGAGCGAGAATTTCAATGGCTTGAGAGCTTGATTTTCCGCCCCCACCTCGCATCGACGAGCGGTCGTTTCCGCGAGTCGAGGCGGGCATTTCCAAAATTCTGTCAACAATTTCATCTGTTGAAAGTTTGGAAATTTCGCGATTGCAAACCGGGCAATGTGGAGTTCCTATTTTTGCATATAAAAGTCTCAGATAATCATGAATCTCGGTTACAGTTCCGACTGTCGAACGAGGATTATGAGAAGTTGATTTTTGATCAATTGAAATTGCAGGTGAAAGACCTTCGATGTAGTCCACGTCAGGTTTATCCATTTGTCCTAAGAATTGCCGCGCATAGCTGGAAAGACTTTCCAAATATCGCCTTTGTCCTTCAGCAAAAATTGTATCAAAAGCCAGCGTAGACTTTCCACTACCGGAAAGTCCCGTAAAAACGATAAATTTATTACGAGGAAGCTCGAGATCAATATTCTTAAGATTATGTTCTCTCGCACCTTTTATGATGATTTTGTTATTTTCCACTTTGTTGAAATGATTCTTAATTCATTAAGTTGTTAACTTGTTAATACATTGGTAAATGCTTTCAGGAACGCAAAAAATTTCCCCTTTTTGGGTATTTAACATTACTACGCGGCCAATGTTTAATTCTTACCGATTCATATGATAATACATCCTTACCTCATATAAATCAATACAACAAAAAGCAGACTCTTTTAAAAGCCTGCTTTTTGTATTGTGTATTCCCTAACTAGCTAATGAAGCTAACGAAGCTAAAAGCTAATTTAGAATTTAGCCCATCCAAATATGTCTGTGAAGTTTCCAACGATAACTTGAATAATGTTTTGCCTTTGTTTTGGAGTGAGTAAAGCGTAATCAGTTGAAGTCACTGTATTACCAGCAGAATCAGTTGATCTTACCTTGAAATAATATACCACGCCTGATTTGAAACTTGTGATGACTCCAATATGTGAGAAGCTTAGAGCTGAATTTACTTCAAATTTCTTCTCATCACCAGATTTTCCTTCTTTGTAAAGGATGTCACCAGTTGAAAGCTCATCTGTAGACCATGAGATGATAGCTTGAACCTTATCGTTTTGCGTTAGGGCGCTGTCAGTTTTTACTCTATCAATCTTTGGTGCAACTTCATCTTTAGTGGTGGTGAAATTAGGGAAAGTTTCTTCTGTTTCATTACCATCTTCGTCACGAACTTTCAATTTAACCGAAAATGTTGCTCCCGAAGTCAAATCTTTAAGCTTAATTTCGTGCTTGGAAACATAATCAGGTCGTCCTTGGAATCCTGCGTCTTCAGATTTTTCTGTATTTTCAAAGTTAACAATGGCGTCAGTTGAAACGTTAGTGTTGAATGTAACAACTGCTCCGTGTTCAGTGATGGAATCAACTTTGAAGTCTGAAATCTTTGGAGGAGCTTTGGGTTGGAAGGTAATGTCAGATGAGGCAAAAATGTTTTGCAAATCATCTTCGCCTTTAACTCTGAAATGATACGTTTCTCCCGGAGTCAAATCTGAAAGCGTGACCAAATGTTCTTTAACTTTTGAACTATCCTCTTTCGTACTTCCATAAGATGTTGTTAGCCCATATTCAATTAGTGAAGATGTGGGCTCACCAGTCGTCCAAGATATCGTAGCTTGACCCAGAGCTTTTGAAAGAACTTTGATTGAGGAAAGTGATGATGGTTCTTTAGTTGTGAAAGTCGACGCTGTTGATTGGCCGATATTTCCGGAAGCATCCGTTGAAAGAGCTGTAAAGGTATATTTTGATGCAGGAAGCAAGCCTTTCAATTGGACTGTATGGGAACTGGTGTATTTTTTGGTGTCCAAACTTACCAGATAATCGCCAGACATCAACATGAAATCCGTGCCGTCAAGTTCATAGGCAAGCAAACTATTGGCAGCTTCATCAGTTGTCCAGGTAATCGTCGCATTCTCGCCAGTCACGTTTGCAAGAGCAATACTGCTGATTTCAGGCGCCGTACCATCAGTTGATGCATCCAATTCACCTTGAGTCAGATTACTATCACTGCAGGTTATCTTGTAGTCATAGGCCGTCTTCGCCAATAATTGCGTGAGTGTTATAGAGTGAGTCTTTGCATATTCTTTTTCAAGATTAGCAGACAAGTCATTATAAGTAACAGTCAAGCTATCTTTGAAATCGATGAAACACTTGGCATTCTCATTGGTTGTGAAACTGATAACGGCCTTGCTGTCAGTAATTACTGATTCGGTTATGCTTTCAATTATGGAAAGTGTTCCAGCAGTAGTGAAAGTTAAGCCTGGATTCGTAGTTGCGCTCACAGCTGCTCCATAACTCAAAACTTTGGATTTATCAGTAGAATCAGTGGCTGTAATTTTTAGATAATATTTTTTGTTTTGTTCAAGACCAGTGATTTTAACGGAATGGATGACGCCCAAGGCATCTTCTACAGTTTTATATGCAGCCACTGAAAAATCATCTGACGTGAAGACTTCCACTTTGGCAGTTGTTGCTAATGGTGCATTCGCATCATTCTTGTTTATGGTTTCGAAAACCACATTGGCACTGCTTTCAGTGATGTTTCCGACAAATGGAAGCGCTAGGAAATCAACATCGGTATTTGCTAATACTGGACCTTCACCAGGAACCTTACACTCTGTTGATGATGACTTGGAAATATTTCCGTCAAGGTCCTTAAAAATCACATTGTAGCAATATTTATTTGATTTGCTAAGACCGGAGTTAAAGACGTAATAATTCTGACTCTTGCTAGCTATTTCATGGCTCACGCTTGGAACACATGCATTGCCATCAGAAGATTCGCATGAAAGCAAATCATATTTTGAAAACAATCCCGTCCCTTCTTCTATTGGCGCTTTCCAGGTAAGAATAGCTCCTGTCAAAGTGTCATTAGTAAGATCCACATAGCTAAACTGCTGGGGAGTATTAGGTGCTTTCACTTCCAAAACTCCCGATGTGTTGTTTCTCGCATCAGTAAGTTTCACGCAAGCCTTCCTGATTGAATCAGTCGTGTCATCGTAAGTGAAAGTCTGAGGGAAAGTTGTAAATGTCTCAACTGAAGCATCAGTAAAATTACAAGCGCTGTCCGAAGTAAGAATTTTTATCTGCGCAGCCATTCCATCTAAAGCGACGCCTCCATCACTAGGGTTAATTGAAACCTTGATCTTTCCGTCTTCCGTATATCTGTCCAAGGTAATTGAACCGGCAGCAGCAGTCGGAGCAGTAGTGTCAATGCTAATAGCCTCTCCGTTCGAATCAAGATTTTCCTTACCCGAAAGATTTGAAACGGATTGCACATTGGCAGGATTTGATGTGTCAGAAACGCTTTCCGATTGGATAGATGCCACTCTTAAAGCACTGGTGTCTTCGCCGCTTCCAGTTGCTCCGACAATATATGGACTGTCCCCTGTCGTAAGCGTATTTTCATTCTCCACAGCGTCCAAAGTGATCTGTTTTCCATTATTAAGAGTGACGACTAATGTTCCAGATGCAAGAGGCTCATCATATGTAGCAATAATCTTGATCGACGTTCCACTACCATAAATTCCAGTCGCAGTGTCAGTTGTGAATTTTTCAAGTCCAGGTTCCAGCTTGTCTAATTCAACGGTAGCATCTGCAATCTGACTTTCATTACCTGCACTATCAACAAATTTCACGACTACTTTCTTGTTTCCATTGCTTGTATTTCCTCCGCAAGTACTTGAAGTAATATCCAGATCATCTGAAGATGCGTTTATGGTCGCTTGATAGTTTATTGGACCACACCAAGCGCTTCCAGCATCGCCAATTTTGAAATATACTTTTCCATCATCACTAAAGCTGAAGTTATCACTAGCATCCAAAGTTATCTGCGGCGTCATATCACTAGTCTTTCCGCTAGTGTTTTGAATTGCAATAGGAGTTGAACCTAATGAAGGAGCGACAGTGTCGATTTTCACACCTGAAATATTTTGAGCAGGAAGATCTGTTGACGTAAGCGGATTGCCGATAAGGTCAACTGCGTTTTGAGAATTTATCTGAGTAACAGCAAGCGACTCCACATTCTCGTCACTAACTTCATATATTCCTGTTAATTTATCAGTGGAAATATTATCAAGTGTCAGTGTTTTTCCAGAATTAAATGTGATGTCAATCGAGCTTCCGTCATTCAAAGTGCTTAGTCGCTCGCTGTATTCAGCAGTAACAGTAAAGCTATTCTTGCTGATATCATTACTATATACTCCCTCTGGCGCACTAAATCTGACTAACGTTGGCGGTCCAGTATCGATTACGATGTTTTTATTATCATTAAGATTTTCACCCTCAGGAATATTCAAATTATTCTGCACATTTCCTGCGCGATCAGTAAGTGTGGAACTTAGCACAGAAGAAATGGAAAGGTCATCGGTGTCATGTCCCAAATTCGGCCCGAGCACATCATATGTCCCAACTACATTTTCGCTAGCAATTTGATTAAGGGTTATATCAGTTCGAGGATTAGCAGTGTTGTCCAAACGCACCACCATTTCACCAGAAACAACTGGTTCATTCATAACCACCGTTATATTCATATCATCCACAGTTGTTCCACAGGCTGAAGCTCCACAAGTATCCGACGTAGTCGAAGTGAATGAAGAAATTATTGGAGCAGTGATGTCAAAAGTTTTTGACGTGATTATTTCAGTGGCTGAATTTCCAGCAAGATCCGTTCCCTGAAATGAAATATCATAAGCCGTGCCATCAACTAAGGTAACACTGCCTTCACACTCATCAGATAAATTTATACCACTGTGATTTCCTTCGCTTAAGCTTGATTGTTTTAAGTTACAAACCATGTCTGGCAAGACGTCTGCACGATCAGCGAAAGTGATCACTCCGCTTTGCAGCGCCTCACTGTTATTGTTTGAGCTAATCGAGATGTCTGATGAAACAGCATAGCTGTTGAAGTAATTATCAGCAGAAATCGAAAGCGTCGGAGCAGTGGTGTCATAGACAATATTGGAAACCGAAGCTGTCTGCATGGCATTTCCTGCAATATCAATTGCATTAATTGCAACAGTATATGCTCCCTCGGCAAGTCCGTTTATGACCTGCGTGTGTTCCACACCATCTGCATATTTATCAGCTGCAATAGCTGTCGCTACCTGCTGCAAACTCTGATCAGTGAGAACAATATTTCCTGATTGAATAGTTTCTTCAAAAGCAAATCTGATTGCCATTGAATTTACATGCGCATTCGTAGCAGGCGCATTTATTGAAATATTTTCTCCAACCGTGTCTATTTCAAATTCTGAAACAGCGAGTTCATCACTGATATTGCCCGTTGCATCTGTCACTTTAATCTTACAATTCGAATATGTGCCATCAGCAAGCTGGCTGAATGTGATCGTGTTATCAGTAGTTGGATTTCCATCCTTGATAGCATCTAATGTTGCACTTGTGCAACTGCCGGTGTATGTAATTGCTCCAGCTTCATTAGTTGCAAATACGTAATTCGGGGTAGAATCATTTGAAGGATTGCTAACAGCAGTCTTTTGAGAAATAGTTGGTTTAGTCCTGTCAAAAATTACCCCACTGTCTTCCGTCAAAGTGCCGCCAAGATTTTCAGCTTCATCCACAAATTCAATCACATATGGAATGTCCTCTTCCTTATCCGAAACAAGCATTGTATATGTTGCAGTATAAGTCTGACCAACATTTGTGATAGTGTCCGCAGCTTTCGGACTGTCATCATTCGCACGAGCAATTTTGACAACAGGAGTTTGCAGCGGTTCACTGGCTAAAAAGGTCATCGAAACAACATCGCCAACTTTGGCTTTCTTATTATCCAGTGAGTTATTAGAAGTGATAGATATATTTGAAATTGTTGGCACCGTGCGATCAAAAACTACAGTTCCGTCATTAATATTTGCATTATTCTCGTTTGCGGTAGGACTTGCATCATTTCCAGCAGTGTCAATCAAATCGATTGTAAATGCTATGTCACCTTCAATGTCAACATTGTCAGTCGATGCATAAGTATATTCAGCGGTGTATGGACTTTCAGTGCCAGAGACCGTTGCTGCATGTCCAGCAATAGTAACGACTGGCTCAGTATCAGTTTTCAATTCCTCGCTTGTTGCAATGGCAAGGGTTACTTTGTCGCCCGGTTTTGCCTTCTTTGTATTATTTGAATTGTCTGAAGTTTCAGTTACAGAAGTTACCGTTGGCCGAACTCCATCAACTTTAATATCAGGAGAATCATGCAAGTCAGTTTTAACAGGCAAAGCAGGATTAACTGTAACATTAGATACAGCATCATTTATTGTTCCTACGATTGCCGCACCAGAGATGAGAGACAAATCATTTGATGAATCTCCTTCATTTATTGTCACATTGCAAGTACTATTATCCACCGCAGTTCCACTAATATTAATCACACAGTTGCTTACCCTGCTATTTCCCATGTCTAATTTAATTGTAAGGTCGCCTTGGGTAACTACTGGTTCTGAGAAAGTTATCTTAACAGGGACAGTTTTTGAGATTCCAAAAATACCTGAAGATTTTTCCGGTTCCAAAACAGTTGTAAGATCCGCAGCAATACTGGAAATGCTTGGCGATTCAAGATCAAGAGCTTTATTAGCAGCAGTTGGATTAGCAGCATTAAGAGGATTCAATAAATCCGAATCATTAGCTACTACTTTGAAAGCCATGTCAGTCAATTTTTTGCCACCAAAAATTGTTTTTTCGGCGCTATCTGCCAGATTTGGATTCCAAGTTATAAGATTGCCAGTAGTTGCGCTGCCATCACCGTTCAATGTCATATCTTCAACTGCTCCGCTAACATTTTCCGCCACAAAATAAACAGTTGTATTTGCCGCATGCGTAGAGGTTTTCGTAATATATGATACACCGCCATTAAAGCTATACTCTCGCGTCAAACCATCGAGCTGAATAGTCGTGTCAGTTACATTGGAAACACTTGTGAAATTTATAAGCTCATTATCAATCAAGATTTTTCCAGCAGTAGGAATTGGCGATGTAGCAATTTTATTCAAAACAATAGAAGTTCCGTTGTCAGCATTAAGTGTGACAGCTACGCCAGGTTGATATGTCAAAAGTACCCACGGACTGTTTTGAATCAAGGCTGCGTCTCCGTTTCCCTTGGTTCCATTGATGTCGTAAGTAATCTCCAAGGTTCCGTCTGTTTTTTGAGGGGCAACAACAGGCACCGAAACTGTTGGCGGAATATTGAAAGAAAAAGATGATTCAATGCTGGTGATAACAGGAACAGCCAAGGATGGATCAGCAGGACTCGCTTCC
>LBTS01000038.1 GCA_000992165.1 Candidatus Moranbacteria bacterium GW2011_GWC2_37_8
AGTCGAGTTTCTTCTGAGAAGCGTGCAATGTAAGTTTTGGAACCGTTGCTTATTGTCAGGGAGTCTTCAGTGATATTGCTAACGGTGCCAACTGCAAAGCCGCGGGTGTGAGAAATTTTTTCACTACCGTTAGTATTTTTTGTTCGAGTTATTCTTTCTTGATGAGAACGTTGAATGCGGCTGGATCTATTGTTCATATTTGCGCTAGCGTCCAGGATAAATCCAGAAGTTCCTATGGCGATGGCTAAACCTGAAATTGCTAAAGCATTGCGCATGTTTTTTTTCATTGTTTTTTATTATTACTGATTACAACGCAAACAAAAAACCAGAAAAAGCTCTCTGGATTTTACCTCTGCAAAAATTCATACGCGCTAGCTTATATTTTTGATTCATTGTTTTTAAATATAAAGATATTGATTTGATTTATGCTTCACGATTGGCTATAATTCAATACGTGCCATAAGAGATATGGCTTGTTTGTCACATTTAAAAGAATTTTTCAAAAATATGGAGTACCAAGAGTATCTTAAACAAATAAAAAATAAAATTTCTAAGCTTACGATTACTCAGCGAGTGGCAGTTGCAATATTGTTGCTGCTTATTGTAGTGGCTGGAATTTATGCAATGAATCCTCGCAAGAAATTAATTGAAATGCGCAATTCACAAAGGCGAAGCGATGTTGTTAACATCTTGAATGCAGTATACGAGTATTCAGTTGCTAATAATGGTTCATTGCCTGAATCGATTACTGCTGCACCGACGATGATTTGCAGGGATAATGCTATGTCTTGCGAAGGATTGGTAGATTTATCGAATATTTTGAAGGATGAAAAAAGGATATTGTCCAAGGTTCCTGTGGACCCTAAAGTAAAGGAAGCAAACATTTCAGGATATAAGATTTCAAGGTTGCCAAATGGTAGAATAACTATTACTGCACCCTTTGCTGAGAATAACGCAGTAATTGGTTTGACTAAATAGGTTTTCGCTAAGTGGTATTCATTTTAATTTTTAGAAATTGCCATGATTAATCCCGGTTTCAATTTTAATGACTTCGGAGCCCTGATAGATTCTGTGAAAAGCGGTTCCTATATGGGAATTTTTTTACTTTCCATTATTTTAAGTTACATCGTGCCTCTTCCAGAAGCAGTGGCGCTGCTGCTATTTGGTTTTCTGGGAGCTACGACTGACTTGAATATTTTCGTGGTTTTTTCCATTGTTTTTCTTGGAATCGTTATAGGTGACAATATTTTATACAGGCTTAGTTATTTTGGGAACGCCTGGGTAGAAAGGTTTAATCTAAAAATGCGAAAGAACAAACTCATAAAATATGAGAATTTGGTGGTGGATAATATAAATAAGACAATTTATTTCTTGCGATTGGTTGCCGGCGTGCGTTTTTTTGGACCGGTTATTGCTGGCACGCTTGGTGTAAGCTGGAGAAATTTTTTCATAGCTAATTTTGGAGCGACACTTATAAACACTGCTTTTTTTATTGCGCTGGGATATTATTTTCACGGCAAAATCGTTCCGCTCATTGCTGAAGTGGAAATAGCTAGGAATATGTTATTATTTTCTTCTGCTGTAATAGTGGGATTTTTATTGAATGTATTCAGGAAGAAAGTGTAATGATTCAGATATTACTTTGAACCATAAAAAAAGGGTCATACGCAATATATGGTTTCAATTATTGAATAGTAAACCTATTTTTTGTTTTTCTATTTCCTTTTTGAGCACACCCTTGACCCAAATCTATGGTTAAGGGCTCAGGAATTGCTGTCGCAATAATTGGCCAAAAAGAAAATAGAAAAACAAAAATCATGGCTGTTTTTCATAGAACCATATATTACGTATGTTCCTAAAAAAACAGCCTAGCGGCTATTTTTTTGTTAGAAGTATTTTTTTACTGCGACAAATTCTTCCGCGATTTCAGGATGACAGACAATCTCAACGGTTCCTTCCGGGAGGTTATCTAAAAAATTATCCATATCTTCCACCCAGTCGAGGCTGACAAGAGCAGTTGATGAAACGCAAGCTACTTCCAAGCAAGCTTTAGTATCAAGAAATCTCAATAGGTGTAAAATGTGGGCAATAAAAACATTATGGCGCAAACTTGTGCTGTCACCAAAGCGTATGTAGGGGATGTTGTAATCTTTCTGAAGTCGGAGTGCAATTTTAAAAAAGAGGGGAAAAAAATGGACATGCTCATGAGAATTAATTCCATCGGGACTGCGACCGAACATTTCCTTAAATGTTTCAATTTGATATCGCCATTCTTTTTCAACCTTGCTTGGCAGGATTTCCCCCATTAATAATTTGCCGATAAATTCAAGCGCGCGACTAACGGCTCCTCGTCTGGTTTCTCGCTGCTCGTCAAATTTATGCAAAATATCAAGATGGATATCAATTTTTACTCCACTGCGATTAAGCTGCTCTATTTCTCTTGGACTAATTATTCCGCGAGTCATTACGCCTACGCGGTTTATTTTTCCCAATGATACAAGGTATAATATATTGCGGTTGGCTCGGCTGCTTATTCCAAAATCATCAGCAGCAATTAATAGCCTTTCGCGATGTGATTCGTAAGAAATATTTTCCATAAGCGTATTGGTATAAAATATGTGTTTGAATAGATTGTACTAGCATGGTATAATCGAGCAAAGTGAGTGAAATGAAAGTACTCTTTCAATTTCCGAACGCGCGAAGACTATATCTATATAATCGAGCAAAGTGGAGCAAAATTAAAGCAAACTTTAATTTCCGTTCGCCAGTTGGTGGAGCGCAAAGATTATATCTATTTAATTTTAGCAAACTAGCAGGTAATTGCAATATTATTTTTTTATAAAATTATTATGGAACTAAAAAGGTATAACGTATATTTCTTCTTTATTACTTTAGTCGGTATCAGTGTTGTAACCTATTTTGTTTTCAAGCCCTTTTTAATGCCGATTTTGCTGGCTGCTATTTTAGCGGTTATGTTCCAGCGACCGTATAATTTTTTTGTGCGTTTGACTAATGATAGCAGAAGAATAAGCGCATTTTTTATTTCATTTCTTGGTATAATCATATTTAGCGCTTTTTTCTTATCAATTATCGGTTTAATCTTGAATGAAGCATCAAATTTTTATCACACGACACTCGGAGCGCAGGAATATCAAAATTATCTTGATAAGACTGTTAACAATGTTAATAATAACAATTTTTTGAAATCTATCGGTTTTGACAATATTGTTAATGCAGATACGATCAAAAATTCAGTTTCTCAACTGGGTCAAAATGCCTTTGCTATTGTGCAGAAAACATATCAAGGAATAGCTAGTCTGATTTTCTTCACAGTCATTATGTTCTTTACCTTGTATTACTTCTTGATTAGTGGAAAGGCATTGGTGAAACATATTATGTATCTTAGTCCTCTTCGCGACGCTCATGAGAAAATCTTGATTAAGAAATTCATTTCAATTAGTCGCGCAACAATAAAAGGAACATTGATAGTGGGAATTGTGCAAGGCTCAATAGGCGCGACACTGTTTGCTGTGGTTGGCATTCCATCAGCGGTTGTTTGGGGGATTGTAATGATGTTTCTATCACTTATTCCAATGTTGGGCACGGGGTTAATCTGGCTTCCAGCTGCAATAATAATGTTTTTGTTGGGAAACGTTTGGCAAGGTATTGTGATATTGATTGTTGGCGGTGGAATTATTTCTACTATTGATAATTTCCTTAGGCCAAAACTTGTTGGAAATGACACGCAGATGCATCCATTAATCGTATTCTTTTCTACTCTCGGAGGAATAAGCCTTCTGGGATTCTTTGGCTTCATTGTGGGGCCAATCATAGTTGCTTTATTTCTGGCATTATGGGAAATTTATGGGGTTGAATTTAAATCGCAACTTAAGAACTTCAATTCTTAAATAGTTGAATTATGAATCAAGAATCACGAATCAAGATTCTTCAGCATAATTCATGATTCACGATTCATGATTCTTTCTTGGTATCAACATCTCCCTGAATATATTAGCCCGATTGCTTTTTCAATCGGGCATTTTTCTGTTCGCTGGTACTCGGTGTCATATATCGTGGGTTTCGCGGTTGCTTATCTAGTTTTGATGTTTCAGATTAAACGCAGTGAAAATTTAAGAGTCATCAGTCATCTGCCTGCCTACCGGACAGGTGGGTCATCTGCCTGCCTACCGGACAGGCAGGTCATCAAAAAAAATATTCACAAAAAAACAAATAAAGATGACCGATTGCTGATGACAGATTACAATTTGCTTTTTCTTGATTTGCTGTTGCTATCTTTTTTTGGAGCTCTTGTTGGCGGGCGATTGGGATATGTACTTTTTTATGACCTATCATATTTTATTGCTCATCCATTTTCTATGATTTCTCCATATGTGAATGGGAATTTGGTTGGAATTTATGGCATGAGTTTTCATGGCGCGCTTTTAGGAATACTGCTTGGCAGTTTTATTTTTCTTAAAATAAGAAAAATAGATTTTTTGAGTTGGGCTGATTTTATTGCACCTGCCGCATCACTTGGATATTTTTTTGGTAGAATAGGAAATTTTTTGAATGGGGAGCTATATGGACGCGCGACCGATTCCCCGATCGGTATGTATTTTTTGGCAGATTCTGACAAATTAAGACATCCTTCTCAGCTTTATGAGGCTTTCCTTGAAGGAATCTTACTTTTTATAATTCTACGAAAAATGCAAAATATGAACTTAATAAGGGGAGCCGTATTCTATGCCTACCTTGTTGGTTATGGAATTTTGCGAATAATTCTTGAACAATTCAGGCAGCCTGATGTTCAAATTGGTTATGTTCTTACATTTTTTACGATGGGACAAATTTTATCATTAGCTATGGTTCTATTTGGAAGTGCATCATATTTCATCTTGAGAAAAAATATAAAAAATAAAATACGAAAATAAAACTGGTTTGTTAGTGTTAAAGAATTTTAAAATATGATATACTGTTAGCATAGTAATTCATCATCAAAAGAAAATGAATAAAAAAGAAACTACGAAGAAAAAAAGTTTTTCTGGTGAACATAAAAAAACAATAGGAATAATTTTGTTGATCGTTGTAATCTTAGTAATTGCTATAATTGTTTGGGGCATGAGGCAGCCGAAGACTGCACTGCCTGCTCAAAATGTTTCCGAACAAAGCGGCGATTTTAGAGCTGATATTATTTATTATTATGGAAAGGGAGCATGTTTGCATTGTAAAAATATAGATAAAATTATTGAAGATAATAAAATAGAAAGCAAGATATCCTTTGCAAAAAAAGAGGTATGGCAAGATCC
>LBTS01000039.1 GCA_000992165.1 Candidatus Moranbacteria bacterium GW2011_GWC2_37_8
GAGGCTTTTACTGGTGTGGCGGTGAAAGAAGAATTCAGCAGTATGATTGCCATGATTATTAATGATGTGCATCCCCCGCTATATTATATTTTTCTCAAAGGTTTTTCTTTCTTCTTTGATTATAATGTTTTCGGAATAAGACTTTTTTCTGCAATTTTTGGTCTAGCTTCCGTTTGGGCATTGTATATTTTAGCAAAAGAGTTGTTTGATGCAAAAACCGCGCGCTATGCTGCACTAATCGCTGCAATTTCACCGCTTGCTGTCCAATATTCCCAAGAAGCTCGCATGTATGCGATGCTAGTTTTCTTCATTTTGATTGCTTCGTATTTTTTTATAAAAGGACTTAAGACTAATAAATACAAATATTTTTTTTGGTGGGGAATCTTTACAGGCCTTTCAATGTTGACACATTACATGGGAATTATTTTTTCCTCGCTTTATTATCCGGTTTTTATTATCTGGAATTTAAGCGACCAAAAAATGCTAGCAATTCAAGGTGTCAAAGAAAAATTAACTATCCTTTTTAAAAAAATAATTCCAACTAATCAAATCCTGTTTGGCTACGTGACAATCTTTCTAGTTTTTCTTCCTTGGCTCAAGATGTTCATCCATCATATTTCAATAAAAGGAAATAATTTAAGCTGGGTAAAACCTGCCAATCTTGGAGATTTTGCAGTAATGATTCAGATGTTTCTTTTCGGAACTCCATTGGGCGAATTGTCATCAGGAATGCCTCAACCAAATGAACTGAGTGGTATTGCTCATATTTCAATTCGTATGGTGATCGCTATGCTTTTGGGAATTGGAATCGTATATTTATCTCGGAGATATGCAAAAAATAAGATTGCTGCTCTCCTTATATTCTCGCTTGGTTTTATGTTTGTTATTTATTCTCTTTCTGCCACCATGGCAGATCAACAATATTTTGTAGCTCGTTATCTTCTGCCTGGTGCATTTTTCATTTTCATCTTCATTGGACTTTGGCTTTCACAGCTTAAGTGGCAAATTGTCACGGGGATTTTTGGAATTTATATTTTCTTGATTTCACTGATTGTCCCGTTGTCGAATTCCAAGGGTTATAATGAAATGATTTCACATCTGGATAAATATCGAAATTCTAATTTTTATATTCTTAATTCTTTTGATTATGTTATTGCGAAATATTACTTAGGGGACGAGAAATTGACGTTATATAATTATGATTGGCCAGGGTATAATCCTGATTTTTGGGCTGCTATCGGTAAGGATCTCAAACGTACTGAAAATTTTGACAACCTGAAGAATGACCCCAAGGCGCTTATTATTTCCAATAAGCCACTTACTAGAGACAATCAATACTTCAGTACTAAAGATTTGGTTTTAGTTGATCAGTACAAGAATATTCTGGTCTATAAATTTCAGAGATAAAATTCTGAAAAAGTTATAAAAAGGCGGCGCTCGGATTTTCCGAACGCCGCTAACGCCGCTATCGCTTTTTGAATTACTGCCTTTTGGGTTTATAGAAACCGAAGCTTGTCATGCAAGCGTAATCTGCCAGAGTAGATTTCCAGAGCGGCAGAACTGGTTTTTCCCCAAGAGAGGTTATTGATGGTTGGGTAAGGTAATTGTAAATCCAACTTTTGATTTTTTTCAGATTCACTTTTTCCTCCTTTTAAGCCTTTTTGGGGATATTTTTTCTGACACTATGTTACATTATACTCCTTTTTTAGTGAAAAGTCAAGTATAAAAAGAAGTAAGTTTGGAGTATAATTTAATCAATAAGAAATACTTTCAAATACAAAAATGAAACAAACATACAATCTAACAAAAGAGAAGGTTTTTGAGAAATTTTCTGCAAATGAAAAAGGATTAAACACTGATGAAGCGCGTGAGCGTCTTAAGAAATTCGGTCCGAATGCGGTAGCAAAAAAACAAGCTTGGAGTTGGTTTTCACTTTTACTGAATCAATTTAACGACGCCTTGGTCTGGATTTTATTAGTGGCTGGAACGCTTTCTTTTGCGTTTGGGGAATATCGCGACACTACTATTATCTTACTGATTGTGATAATAAACGCCTCAATTGGTTTTTTTCAGGAATATAAAGCAGAAAGAACTTTGGAGAATATCAGGAGACTCGCGAGTGATAAGGCTGTTGTTCTTAGAGATGGACAACGCATAGAAATTGATTCCTCGCTACTTGTCCCAGGAGACATTATCATATTGGCTTCAGGCGACAGTGTGGCGGCGGATGCGTATTTGCTGGAAAGTTATGATGTATATACGAATGAATTTATTTTTACCGGAGAATCAAAGCCTGGCAAAAAGTTTGCTGAGGTTATCACTGAAGAAGACGCGGTTTTGTCTGAAATTAATAATATGATTTTCATGGGCAGCTCACTGACGCGTGGCAGCGCGATTGCGATGGTTAGTGAAACAGGAATAAGAACTCAGTTGGGTCATATTGCTAATTTGGTAAATGATGTAAAGGAGGAAGAAACTCCATTGCAAAAGCAAATGCGCGTGCTGGGACGCGACGTCTCAATTTTGGCTGTATTTATTGGAGGCATGGTAATGATTGCTGGTTACTACTATAGCATTTCTTGGTATGAAAACTTTTTGTTTGCTTTGGCTCTTTCAGTTTCAGTTGTGCCTGAAGGGCTGCCGGCTGCCATTTCAGTTGCTCTTTCCTTAGGAATGAAAAAACTGCTAAAAAATAACGTGCTGGCAAAGAAGCTGAACGCTGTAGAAACACTGGCTTCAGTAAATATTATTTGTACTGACAAAACTGGCACAATCACGCGCAATGAGCTCATGGTGACCAATATCATAGCGGGCGAAGATGAATTTACGGTTGATGGGCAAGGTTACGCGAAAGAAGGTTCATTCTATAGTTTTGGTAGAAAAATTGATCCAAAAATTTTTCCTCAGCTGCAGATGATTTTGCAAATTGGAGTTTTATGCAACGACAGTGGGCTTAGTGATCAAAACGAGAAAGTTTCAATAAGTGGAGACCCGACAGAAGGGGCACTTCTGGTCGCGGCTCGAAAATATGAACAGGATTTGAAATTTTTTCAGAATGGTTTGGAGAAAATTGATGAAAACCCATTTTCTTCTGAGCGTATGCGCATGAGTGTGATTTATCAAACTGCTGATAAGAGCGTGGCTTCTTTTGTGAAAGGTTCTCCTGATGTGATGATTAATCTTTGCACGCATAAACGTAATGGTGAAAAAATAGTGCCCTTTACGGAAAGTGAGAAACAAAAAGTTAAAAACAGCTATGACGCAATGAGTAAGCAGGCACTTAGAGTTTTGGCTTTTGCCGAAAGAAGTTTGGATGGAATTGAAAAATCGCAATATTCCATTCAGTCGGAAAAGGATTTGGTTTGGGTGGGCATGATGGGAATGATCGATCCGCCACGCGCCGATGTGCGGGGAGCGATTGAAGAATGCATTGCTTCAGGAATAAAAGTTATTATGATTACTGGAGATTATGAAATAACTGCTGAAGCTATCGCGAGAAACGTTGGTTTGCTTCGTTATCCCAACGCGGAAATTATTAATGGAAAAATGCTTAATAAGTTAACGGATGAGCAACTGATTGCTAAGATTTCTGAAAAGGAAATTGTTTTTGCAAGAATTGAGCCTGAACAGAAATTGCGCATTGCTACTGCATTGAAAAATAGCGGCGCAGTTATCGCAATGACGGGAGATGGAGTCAATGATGCGCCTGCCTTAAAAAAGGCTGATATCGGAATAGCAATGGGAATTACAGGAACTGATGTTTCCAAAGAAGCATCTGATTTGATTTTACTTGATGATAATTTTGCTTCAATTGTAAAAGTGGTCAGGCAAGGCAGGACTATTTATCAGAATTTGAAAAAATTTGTATATTACGTTTTCACATCAAACGTCAGTGAATTTTTTACGGTTGCCATTGGACTTCTTTTGCAAATTCCAGCACCCATTGCGGCTGTGCAGATCCTGGCGATTGATCTCGGAACTGATATTTTCCCATCATTTTCGCTTAGCATGGAAAAGTCGGAGCCTGGGGTGATGAAACGCAAGCCCTTCAGTTCCAATGATAAAATTATTAATGCTGCCACTATTTGGAGATTGGTCAGGGTGGGTCTTATTATGGCTACTGGAGCAGTGATAACCTTCATACTTTCAATGAAGAGAGGTGGTTGGGACTTCGGCAATAAAATAGATACCAATAGCGTATTATATATCAGATCAACAAGTGCAACTTACGCAGTACTTGCAATGAGTCAGATGGCTAATCTGCTTGCTGCACGAAGTGAAACTCTTTCCGTTTTCACTCTAGGATTTTTCAAGAATAGGTATGCGATTGGAGCCATTGCAATTTCTACTTCAATCTTGCTATCATTCATGTATGTTCCGCTTTTGCAAAATTATCTGCGCATGATGCCAATTACCTGGAGGGATTGGGTAGCGGTCGCGATAGTGACTCTGGCAGTGTTTGTTTTTGAAGAAGGGCGCAAGGCAGAAAATCGAAAGCAATAATTTTTAAAAATATAACGATGATAAATATACAGGAAAATATTTTATTGGCACCGCTAACTTCGTTTAGAGTAGGCGGAAATGCCAAGTTTTATGTTGAGATAAAATCTTTGGATGAATTGAAAGAAGCAATTGAATATGCTAAAGAAAATAAATTAGATTTCTATGTCTTGGGTGGTGGAACAAACTTGCTTGTCAGTGATAAAGGCTTTGATGGTCTAGTTATTCGAATAAAAATGAATGAGCTCAAAGTTGATGGCGCATGCCTGGAAATTCAAGCAGGAGTTCCTCTTATTAAAGCAATTAACACAGCCGCTTCTGCTGGGCTTTCCGGACTTGAATATTTGGCAGGAATTCCAGGCACGGTCGGTGGCGCAGTCAGGGGTAACGCTGGAGCCTATAGCTGCGAAATATGCTCAGCTGTAAAGAATGTTACAGCCTATGACTGTGAAACAAACAAGGAAGTTGTTATTGAGGGAGGTTTATGCGATTTCAGTTATAGATCAAGTGTTTTTAAAAAAAATAAAAATTTGATTGTAATTTCAACCATTTTAGAATTGGCTCCGGCGAAAATGGAAGATATTCAAGAAAAAACCAAGGAAACTATTGTGAAACGTGCTAGTATGGGTCTGCACGGAGTCAAAAGTGCAGGTTCGTTTTTTATGAATCCAACGGTGGCAGATGATAAACTTAAAGAAGAATTCTCCAAGGAAAAAGGTGTGGCTGTGAGGAAT
>LBTS01000040.1 GCA_000992165.1 Candidatus Moranbacteria bacterium GW2011_GWC2_37_8
TCTTCAAGATTGCTTTGCGATTTTGAGTATCGATATCCGGATTCATCAGATAAATTTTTTCAACATGCTCTTCAAGTTTGCGTGAACCATTTTCACTATCATATTCCCCAGAATATCCAGGAACAGTAATTGGCCCGGTCAGTCCAAGCACATCGTTAAAAACTTTCGAATTTACAGCTATAACTCCATCAAATGTGTTGCCGCCTCTCCCTGCCAAACGGAAAAAATATTTAGCCTTTTCAACGTTTGTTGGAAAATCTGGTGAAAAATTCGAATCTCTAAATTTCCAATTTTTAAGCTGCATCATGCGATAAAACGGAAAGGGTGTGGGAATTTTCGCTTCAATGCGCTGATCGAGAAGATTTGCATCCTCGACGAAAGTCGAAACAATTTCACCATTCTTCATTTTTATGATGGCATATTGACCAAGAAATCCACCGCCTGGACGGAGTTCAGCCTCATTCTGCAACATCACTAAAAAAGTTTTTTCGATATCGTCTTTTTTTGTAAGCTCAGTATTTCATCCTGCGAAATTGGCAAGAACTTTGAAACCTTTTCCAGTACCGAAAAGGATGATATAGCTAGCGAACGTTTATTATTAACTCCGTATGAAATGAGCAAACCGCTACCTATCAAAAAAATTGCCACTAACGATATGATAATTATTTTTTTTCTTTTAGACTTTCTTTTTGAAGTTGGGGCGCCACTTCCATGAATATTAAAATTATGTATATTGTTCATTTTTTATTTTTTAAAATTTCTTATTAAGAAGCGAAATTAATCCGCCAGTTAGCGGACCATCAAAACAATTATTAATTTAATTATTTTTCGTAATTCTCTTCAATTTTTTCAGCTGAAACATCCCAACTGAATTTTGTTATTTGTTTTTTATTTAACTGCCCCTTAAATTCAATTTTTTGGGAATTTCCAACCAGCTCGCAAATTGCATCGGCAAGACCTTGAGCTGAAATCTTTTCACTATATTGTGCGCCTTCTCCTAAATATTCCCTATTGTTCGATCTATCAAAACACACGACAGCCAATCCGGCAGCCATGTATTGCAATATTTTTCCGCTTGCCTGCAAAGTTGTTGAATCCTTGGGGTCAACGCCAATATTGCTGGCTAATAAAAGTTTTGGAAGTTCAAAATAATCAAGCGGACTTATAACCCTGACTGAATCAGTCAATTGATTGTTTTCAATATATGCTCGAGCTTCTTCAGCAGGAAAACCCGCTACCACAAAATAGACGTTATCACATTTATTTAAAACCATCGGAATAGCTTCCAGTAGATATTGTATTCCCTTATTTATCATCAACGCACCTGTATAAGTCACTATTATCTTGTTTTCAGGTAATTCAAATTCTTTTCGAATCTCCTGCTTGCTGGCAGTATTTTCATAGTGATGGATATTCGCACCATCCAAAACTGTCGTCACATTATGGTCAAACCTGAGTCTAGAAATTTCATTGGTTAATTCTTTCGAACTGGCAATAGCAGTGTCGCCCAAATTATCTATCCATTTCTCAATAGTGAAAAATATTTTCTTCAGCATCCCGCCATTCAGATAACTATGAGAAACCATCTCCTTAGTCAAACTTCCATGGAAATCACCTACCAATTTAATGTTTCTCCAAAAAAGAACTTTTTTAATTATCCATCCGATAAGCACCCCTTCGTGCAAATGCCCATGGATAATATCTGGTCGCTGCGTTCGAGCCAGATTGAAAGCTTTTCGTATAAGCATCAAATCTAAAAGTATTTTCTGCCAATCAGGCCCAGCTTCAATTTTTTTATACCAAAAAAGCAAACGCCTGATTCTTCTGACGTCAATATTTGTTTTAACACTGGAATCAATATCCTTCCCAATATGATAGGTTGCGATAGTAATATCATGCCCCCGTTTTTCCAACGCCAGCGCTTCTTCCAATATTCGAATATGTGTTCCCCTGTCTGCAAAAAAAGGTGTAGGAGCAATGACTAGCACTTTCATAATGAGATATTTAAGGTTGTGATTATCCTAACAAGTATACAAAATATTGCCATCCAAGTAAAGCATTCGGGGGAAAACCATGCGATTCAATCTCACGCAAATACAAATCAAAGCACTATTTTTTCGCCACTTAAAATCTCTCCTGATATTATTTTTCTTGCTACTATCCCCTCTATTTCATCCTCGATATATCTATTGAGTGAACGCGCTCCAAAAATAGGATTATAGCCTTTTTGAATGATTTGATTGATTACTTCTTCATTGAATTCTATTTCGATATTCTTCTCTTTTGAAAGTCTTCTGATGAATTTTTGAAGTTGCAGACGAACGACGCTTACCAATTCCTTATCATTCAAGGTTCGAAAAAATACGACACCATCAAAACGGTTCAGGAACTCAGTTCTGAACACATTATTCTCAATTGCCCAATCAACTACGGCAGATTTTATTTCTTCATTTTGATATTTCTCCTCAACCATTTTCTTTATCAAAGATGCGCCAGCATTTGAAGTCGCTATAATCAAGGTATTTCTAAAATTAATTTTTTCTCCAAAAGCATCAGTTACATATCCTTCATCCAGAATTTGCAAAAATATATCCAGAATCTCTGGATGAGCTTTTTCAATTTCATCCAGCAATAAAAGGCAATATGGATTATCCTTTATCATTGTCACTAATCTTCCCGGTTGATTCTGGTGACTTGAGCCCAAGAGCCTGTCTATGGAACTCGGCGATTTGAATTCGCTCATATCCAAACGCACTAAATGTTTTTCGTCTCCAAAATAGGTCTTCGCTAAAGCTTTGGCTGTTTCGGTTTTTCCAACACCCGTTGGACCCAAAAACAAAAAGCTTCCTACTGGCTTATGAGAATTACCAATCCCGCTGCGTGTGCGTCTTAGCGCTTCACTTACTTGCCTGACAGCTTCATCTTGACCGATAACAAGCTTGTGCAGTCTTTCTTCTAAGTTCAGCAACTTATTGCGCTCCTCGCCGTCAATTTCGCCTTGATTTATTCCTGTTTTAAATGAAAGATAATCAGTCACTGCTGCGTCAGTGATGAATTGTTCGTCAGATTTCTTCTCCCAGAACATTAAAGTATCCATACATAAATCAATTGCCCTCTCTGGCAGCGGAAATTTCCAATTATGCTTTCCGGATTCCGTTACGATTTTTTTTAATGACTTGTATGTGAATAAAATTCTTCTTTTTTCATATTTCTCCATCATAGAAAGCAAGATTTTCACCGCCTCATCGCTTGAAGGCTCTCTCATCTCAACCACTTCAAAATATTTCACGATATGTTCATGATTTTCAATCAACTGATGATATTCTTTTGGGGTAGACAAAGCGATAACTTGAAAACTTGGCACATTAAGAAACTCATTAAGAACAGGAGAAATGTCTGGGTGAAGCGAGCTTCCATCGCTTCCCAAGAAATATTCCATATGTTCAATCAATAAAATTATATTGCCGGCGTAACTTGCTTCATAAAAAAGCATGCGTAAAACATTTTCAACGTCGTCTCCTCTATTGATAGAATCAGAAATTACGCGGCCCAAATCAAGTGACAGCAGTCTGAAATTTGCAAATTGCTGTTCATTTCGGATTCTTATATTGCCAGCAAGAGTGTGGAGCAACGTCCTTTTACCTATTCCAGCGGCGCCCACTAAAAGTGCGCAATTTTGATCAGGACGCTGAAGAATCATCTTAAGAACTTCGTATTCATTTTCCCTGCCGATTAATTCCGCGTCTTTATATTCACTATAATCGCCAAGTGACAAATCTGAGCAATATCTATCCAATTGAGGAGTGAATCCAAAGCGCCATTGCATTCCTAGAGGAGAAATTCTTTGCAAATTCTCTATGCGCCAAAATTTTGCAGCATCTTGTTTTTTCTGAAGCCTTAAAAGTTCATATTGAACAATTTCGCGATAATCCCCAACAGAAAGACCTTGGACTTTCAAAAAATCCTGAAGCTTTTCTTCACTGAATAAAATATCTTCTGGGAATCTTTTGCGCGAAAAACCAAAACGTGCAGCAATCCTTTCAAGAACCTTATGCTTTAGAAGTTGCTTTGGATTTATCTTAAGCAGTGGAGTTTTATTATCATAAGAATATGCACTAACGACGACAACAATGTAAGCTGAAACAAAACTAACTCCATAAATCAAATCAATTGAACCATTCCATACATAAATAGCAAGCACGGCCAAAACTAATGGCATACTGACCCACAAGATTGTCATTTCCACGCCAAAGACAAAAACAAAAAGGAAAATAATTATTCCAACACCCATCACGAAAAGTCTGACTATTGCGCCAATAAGACGGGAAAGCACATTTCCAAAAATAAGCTCAATTCTTTTCCCTGGATGCCAACCTCGCCATGTCTGAACACTGATATCTCTTCTCCAAGGAGAAAGCAGTGTGATGAATAATTCAAAAATTGAAAAATGTCGCCAACTAAAAATCAAGAAATTTTTCCAAATCTCCAATATCTCATGAATCCCTTCATTATAATACCAAATAAAAAAGTTTGGCTTTTCGATTTTGGCAGAAGTTTCTTCTAGCATCTATTTTATTTTTGTTTTAATTTTTTTCGAAAGTTTTAGTTTCATTTCCTCTATATTACATCATCAAATAATGCTTTGCAAATCTGGTAATAATAGGTATAATTAAAAACAATGAATGGCAATAAACTATCAACTGCAGACTATCAGATTTTTCTCTTTAAAACCCTCTTTTGGCTAGGTTTAGCCTGGGGTGGTTTTGCTTTGGCGTTGGCTGGTTTTTTCTACGCGTCTATCGCGTGGTCTGCTGTCATTTTGCTTTTAATATTTGGAAGAAGACTGGCGATAAGGCATAGGGTTAATTTAAAAATCAGCAGAGAAATGTGGATTGCCAGTATTGCATCGCTGACAATTGCGATCACCTTCTCATTCTTATCAACTCCGACAGTATTTTCTGGACGCGACCAAGGAGCCATAAGTGAAGCAGCGATACGATTAAGCCAGAATCATTCGTTTTATTTTTCCACGCCTGCAAGTGAAGCATTTTTTAAGCTGCATGAAAAAGGACGCGCACTCAATTTTCCGGGATTTTATTACACTCAAGAAGGCCATCTTGTCACGCAATTTCCACTAGTCTATATCACTTGGCTTGCCCTATTTTTTTCACTCTTTGGAATCTCTGGCTTTATGATTGCCAATGCAGTGCTTTTGTATTTCTTCCTGATGAGCTTTTATCTTTTGACAAGATTATTTCTTGATAGCTGGGCAGCACTTCCATCTATGCTTTTCGTTACTACATCTTTTATTTTTATGTGGTTTGCAAAGTTCACGTTGAGTGAAAATATGGCGCTGCCACTTTTATGGTTAGCTATTCTCTCATTGATGTTATTCTTACAAAATCAACGCCGACTACATCTTATAGTTTTAATTTCATCCATATTATTACTTTGTTTTAC
>LBTS01000041.1 GCA_000992165.1 Candidatus Moranbacteria bacterium GW2011_GWC2_37_8
TCTCGCAGAATCGTTCAGGAAGGCCGCAAATTGCCCGACAGCGAGCTTTTTGCGCGGCTAAGTCCGACCGTAAATTTTGAGGAAATAGACTCATTTGCCTTGCGGATTGCCAACAAGCTCCTCGCGGGCTACTATAAGATAATCAAACCACTAATTTAGAAATTCTTTAAGCAATAAACCAATAAATTTATATGGCATCGGTCATCTTATATACAATCCTATTTTCATTAGTGACCGTTATTTCTATTCTTCTTACTGGTTCACGCTCGTTTATCAGCGGTTCCAACCTGACACCGATGGCGGTTGTGAAAATGGTTTTTGATTGGCATTTCCTCCTTGGAGCAGGATTCGCGTTTATGGCGAGATTGTTATTCATCATGGTCAACAATAGCCTGCTGAAAATTCCGCATCTCGCGAATAGCTCCACCACAATCACCATGTTCATTACCTCGATTGCAATGGTTTTCGTCATTATTGCCAATTATTATTTCCTCGGAGAAAAAATAAATGTAACACAAGGCGTTGGAGCCTTAGTTATTCTTATCGGCATATTCATGATCACAGCCTAAATTCAAAAACCATTTTATTCACATCTATCAGTAGTACGATTTAATTATCAGATTCCATATTCCACCGAAAATCACTGCGGCCATAATTCCAAAGATAACCATACTGTAGATATTCTTTTTAATAGGATTCTTGATTTGACTGCTCCCAAGAACATAGAGCAATGGGAAAATCAGCGGCATCAGATATCGTGGTTGAACTCCAGCTATTATCTCACTCCTTACGGCGGTAAACGCAACATACAGAGCCGTACATATCAGAGCAACGGTGCCTAAAAATATACCAGTCATTAAAGCTTTTACTTTTAAATTTGAAGTCTCCTTATCAAATTTATTCTTATCTGTAACAGCCACAAAAATCAAAACTGCCATTAACAATACAAATCCATTGATACTTCCCAGATATGCAAACGATGTTACGAATCCACCAGCATTTTTAGGATTCAAATAATCGATCATAAAATTGGAAAGTATTTTCGCATAGGTAGCAGGCTCAGTTAAGATAAATTTAACCTGTTCTGCAGAATTTACTGCCTTACTTCCTCGATTATCTCCTCCTCCTTCACCTGAAACAATAAACGGGAGCACAAAACTTCCAACAACGATCAAAATTGAAAGTGCGCTCGCCCATATAAATTTTTTATAATCTTTTTTTGATTCAAATTTTGCAGGCTTCAACAAAAACAAAAGCAGCATCAAAGGAAAATAAATTGCCTTAGGTCCAAGCCCAGCCACGAAGGCGCCGAGCATAATGAAGGTATCTTTCTTTGAAATTTTCTTTGTTGATTGTTGCAATTCACTAAACAAATAAGCAAAGCCTAGCATCGTTAATGATGTAACCCAGAAATCATAACTATAATTCGAGGCCAAAAAAATAGCTGTCGGAAAAAGCGCGATGACTGCCAACAGCATTTTTCCGCTTTTAAGTTTGCGAATGGCAATAAAAATAATGGCAGAATATGCCAATAAATTAGCCAAGCGCCCTAAAATAAATATTACATGAGAAGGAAGATGCAGAATTCTGCCGGTAGTCAAAGCTATGGCAGAAGGAAAATATCCTATTTTATTGTAGAATTCTTTTATAGGAAAATTTATTTCCTTATCCTTCTTGCTCTTGGAAACATCCCTTTTGATTCTATTATCAAAAAAATCATTTATACTTTTTTGCTCTCTTACAGAATAAGAATGTGGAACCGAATTAGTTTGAGAATATATATCCTCAATAGTTTTTGGCATTATTCCTTTCAATGTCAAACTATCCGCATTTTTATAATGCACGCGTTCATCCCAGGATAAAAACGATCTAGTTTCAGAAAACACGAGCAGTGCCCCGCAAACTAATGCCACAATTAAAAAACCATATTCCGGATTTTCTCCTATGCGTTTTCGCGATAAATAAAGCAACGAAATAAAAAATCCGATTGCGAAAACAAAGATAAAACGAAATTGATTAAAATAATATTTATTATCAAATTTTATAGTTGAAATATGCACGCCTGGCTGCTGCACCTCTATTTTGATATTTTCAGGATTATCATCAATATGGAACACGAAAAATTTCATGAAATCCAATTCGTTCTTCAGTATATTTTTTTGCAGTCTATTTTCAACCACCTTCACCTTCCCCGTTTCAGAATCTAAATAGCTAGCAATAATAATGTCGCTAGTATTTTTAGATATCTCTAATTCGAGATTGTTTATATATTGTTTATTTACGGGAATTGTTAGCGATGAACCTGCACTCATTGAAACGTAATCCCCGTTCTCATCGGTAGAAAAACTATCAGTTTCAATTTTATCTTTCTGTATAATCAGCACCTCCCTATTGTTTCTTTCTGAAACATTTAATTTATAGCCAAAGACAAAATATTCAATTAAAAAACTAGCTACCAATAAAATAGCCAGACCTAATGAAAACTTAATTATAATTTGCTTCCTAAGAGTAATGCTTTCTACAATTTTATTAAAAAACGTCTTTTGGCGTGTTATCATTTTCCAATCAGATTTCATGAATTATTTGTTCAAGATTATGAATCAATAATAGCATATATAAGCCATTAACACTAGGATATCGTCCAAATATATGATATTATAATAAGATAATGAATTGGCGAACATCTTTAAAAAATCGATCACGAGTCGTTTTTTTTATAAAACACCGTGAACACTACACTTCACTGATAACATCAAATCCCTTGAAGCTTCCAGTAATTGAAAGGCCAATCACTTTTTTTGCAATTCCTTTTTGTTTTATTTGCAAGGCAGTTTCATTTAGTGTCGCTCCAGAGCCGACTGCATCATCAATCAACAAAACATTCTCGAATATTCCTCTTTCATCCACAATAATGGTATTTTTTGCATTTTCAATACGGTCGCTCAATTTTGTAAGCGTTTTTTGCGGAACAGTGATTTCAGTCTTAATCTTCACAATTGAAAGCCTGCGTACATGCTCATGCAAATTTTTCTCCAATTCTTTCATGAATTGAACTTCTCGTTTAACTGTAGGCGGAATAAAACCAACCCCGTCAATTTTATATTTTTGAATAATTTCATCAACTCTTGGCTTTATATCTGTCGTTAGCTCCCTAATCAAACTTTTATTTTGACTTTGTTTGGCATACAAAAGAAGTTGACCAAGTTTCGTCTTCCCAAATCTTTCAATGCTATAAAAATCCAAATAAAAAATTTCATCCAAACCAACATCCTTAAATGTAGTCCCGAATTTATCCATTCCATTAATCAAGCCCTTCTTTTTAAATGCATTATATTTTTTCAGGGTCTTAACGTATTCAGATGCTGTTTTTTCTACTTTCTGATTAGTTCGCTCGCACCAATATTCAAAACCATCCAAACCCTGCCTGCGCTCCCCTGTCGGAGTTATAAAAAGAAAATTTTCTTCAATAATTTTTCTAACATCATTGTTTATTACATTTGATTCATTTTTTGCAGGTGTTTCTTTTTCAAGCAAATAAAAAACTACCGGCGGTTTACCGATCTTTCTCAATTTACCCTCAGCGAGTAAATTGGACAGTTGCTTAAAAACAGCACGCTCACTAATCAACAAATAATCAACAAGTTCATTTGCGGTCACTTGTTTTTTTTCTTGAAGATATCCAATAATTTTCTCTGAAGTGGTTTTTTTCATATATTCATAGTTCATACTTAACTATGAACTATTATATCACAATATACATATTTGTCAAATACTCTTATTTTTGCTTCATATAAAGCAAAAATATACAATTCCTTTATTATTTCCTACTGGGGACAGTCCTCCGTGAGTTCTTCTTTCTTTAAAAAATCGACCATGAGTCGGTTTTTTTATATGAAAAAGAGCCATAAGTATGCTATCATAATGAGATAAATAGCAAAAAAGAAAAATAAACAAATGAATCATTCTTCAAAAAACACTATTTCAGCAATGCTGATATCTCTTTTTCTTTTTCAAAATACGCTAATCGCGCACGCCAAGAAAGAAAATAACGACAATGCTTCTTTCAAGAAAATAGAATTTCAAAAAATAAATTCAGGAAAAAATTTTAAAGAAGGAGAAGTTATCGTTAAATTCAAAAAAGATCGCATAAATCTTGAGAAAAGCTCAGGAAAAATTAAGGTAAAGAGTTTTGAAAATAATAAAGGTTTAGAAGAAATTGATTCGGCAAACAATCTCAACGCAAAACTTCTAAAATCCAAGAAGAAAACGCTTGACCTGATTGATGAATTAAAAAACGACCCCAATGTAGAATATGTTGAAGCAAACATCATTCGCAATCCCCTTTCTGTTCCAAATGATACATATTTTAATCTTCAATGGCCGTTAGATAACACCGGGCAAACATTTACCAGTTCAACAGGAGCATCAATTTCGGGTGCGGTGGATTCCGATATCGACGCACTTGAAACATGGAACATCGAAAATTCATCAAATCAAGAAGTAACAGTGGCTATTATTGATACTGGCGCTCGTTTCACTCATGAAGATTTAACAGTCAACATGTGGGATGGCACGAATTGTAAAGATGAAAATAATCAAGCAGTTTCAGGTGGATGTCCAAATCACGGCTGGGATTATAAGGACGGCGATAGCAATCCTGATGACAGCATTTTCCCATATTGCTATGAATACGCACCAGACCAAATAACTTGCCTTGATGAGCAAGACGTTAGCGGACATGGAACTTTTATCAGCGGGATTATTGGAGGCGTTCATAATAATCTCAAAGGGATTAGCGGCATCAGTTCAAAAAATAAAATAAAAATAATGCCAATCAGATTTGATTTGGACACTTTTTCAGAAATTCAAGCTATCAACTTTGCCAAAAATAATGGGGCCAAGGTTATCAATGCCAGTTTTGGGGGAACTGAGTTTTCACAGTTAGAAAAAGACGCTATAGAATCCTTCCCAGGTATCTTTGTGGCTGCCGCTGGCAATGAAAGCACAAACAACGAAACTTTGCATTTTTATCCTTCAGATTATGCCAGCTCAAACATAATTTCAGTGGCT
>LBTS01000042.1 GCA_000992165.1 Candidatus Moranbacteria bacterium GW2011_GWC2_37_8
ATAATATTCATAGCTATGCCATTGGTCATCGCCACAATATCCAGAAGCATCATGAGGTATCGTTATAGAGCTAGGAGCTTCAGATGCACAAGATGAAGGTTGTAGACCAAAAGTACATTGTGGTCCATATTCATAATTAGGAGCATATCGCTCCTCCATATCAAATTGAGCTGGAATACCATAATTTGGTTGAAATCTACGGTATGCATTTCCAATCAAAGTAGGACTCGTATCAGCAGATGGATATAATTGGGGATTGAAAGTGTCAGGATTAATTGTTGGATCGCGCCTCAAGGCACTAATCCTAATCAATTTCCCCATTGCGTTTAAATTCAAATCTGATGAACCCCAGCAAAATTCCGCGGTTTCCTTTATCCAAAACCTGACAAAAAGTTTCTGATACCCGACTGCTCCCAGATATTTATCAATTCCACCACCAGACCATGTTCCCCATTCACCTGTTGATTCGACGTTATACGTTAAGCCTTTACCGTTCACGCCACGAGCACCAGTTGAATCAATTAAATAAGTATCCCTATCATTTGGTGTCCATAAAGATTGAGAGGCGCGATAAGATGTCCAATTTTGAGGTGGACAATATCCTGAACAACTCCCGGAATAAGTTGGCGTACCCCAGACTATTCCACCACCCCCAAGAGTGAGCTGCTGCGATTGCCAATCGGTCGATGCATCAAAATTATCCTCAAAAATAATAGCTGCCTGTGAAAAATTAGGCAGTGTTAAAAATATCGCACACGAGAATAATATTTTAAAAATTTGTTTTGACATTTCCTAATTATACCACTTTTTATTGGTATTTCGAATTTCTAATTTATACTTTTACATAATACAAAATATTTGCCTCAAGATTACACTAGGAACATTACACATAAACCTACATTACGCTGAGTCCACTCGGCGCAGCGGGCGCATCAATATCCGCACCTCCAACAATATAATCAAGGCCGCTATAATTTGTACTGACCACAACATCGTCAATGTATAATGGATACACAACATTTTCAGTATATGAATGAGAGATAATATAAGCATTATCAAACAATTCAATATAATTCCATCCCTTTGTCGTACTACCTCCAGCCATTACAAAATCCATATTATTTTTAGTGAACATCTTTACGCCATCAAGCCAGACTTCTTGAATTCCATCCAAAGCACCAGAAACAGAGTTCATTTTGATATGATATTCATAATGATGCCAACTGCCATCCTCCGGCCACGCATAAGGACCACCTTGCGGATAAAATTCCGGACGCAAAGAATACATATCTTGCGTCTGATCATACGCCACGATTTGTCCATCTGATAATACGGTTGACTTGATATGTACGACATCCAATGAGGCAGCCATGCTGGCTGAGTTGGACTTGTTGGACTAGAATGATCATCAACACTTGTACTACTTGTTAATAGTTCATTCACCCTAGCAATGAAAACTAATTTTTGTTGCGAAGCTGACACTGGAGCATCAGGAAGCCAATCAAATGCTGGATCATATTTAATCCTGTACGACACATACAATTCATGATATCCATCATCACCAAGATACATTGTAAAAGGACTTCCTCCAGACCAACCAGTGGAATAATCGTGCGAAACCTCAATATTATAAGTCATTCCGCGGGTATTATTTACACCCTGATTCTCTCCCACTGTCGCAAGTGGTGTATCGAGAGATATACGACCCATCATTTTTCTTTGGCGGTCCAGGATTAGGTGGAGTAACATTCTGACTCCAGGTTGCAGGAAATCCTGTTCCAGTAGCAACAGGACGCGTTACAGACCAATCAGCCACATCTTCAAAATCAGTTTCAAAAACAACTGCCGCATTTGCCAAACTGGGAAATATTAAGACCATTGAGATCAAAAAAGTTTTCAGGATTTGTTTTTGCATTTAATATCTGAAAATCTTGTTACGTAGCATGCTACGTAACAACTCACTAATTTTTATTTTATAATTATACCACTTTTTATTGGTATTTCGTATCTAGTATTTCTGAATTTATACATAATACAAGATACAAGATACTTTATATGAGTTTATTCATATCTCAACGCTTCCATTGGGCTAACACGCGAAGCTTTGCGGGCAGGATAAATTCCAAAAATTAGTCCGATTGCAATCGAAACAAATGTCGCCAACAAAACAGAACTCAGTGATATTAGGAACTCCCAATCGTACCCCAAAGCATTAATAATAACCGAAGCCAAAAATGCGATTATGATTCCAATTATAATTCCAATAATCCCACCAACTAATGTTATGAATACTGATTCCATTAGAAACTGCGTGATGATGTGACGATTGCGCGCGCCTACTGCTTTTCTGAGGCCAACCTCACGAATACGTTGGTTTACCGAGATAAGCATAATATTCATAATCCCAACTCCCCCAACCAGAAGTGAAATAGCCGCGATGCCTGCCAAAAAATATTTAAGCACATTTGTAATGTTGGTCAGGATAGTTAATGCCTGAGCAGTATCACGCACAGAAAAATCGTCATCGCTAGGATTTTTGATTCTGTGTTGTGTTCTAATCGTATATTTCACGTCAGCCACAGCGCGATCAACGTTTTCAGGCGAATCAATTTTAATACGCATAAAATTAAGATAATCAATTCCTAGTAGAATTTTTTGTGCAGTCAAAAGTGGGACATAGACCAATTCATCAGGATTAGAAATTGCTGAGCCTCCTTTTGGAGCAAGAACTCCGATTACGGTAAAGTTAACATCTTTCAAGGAAAAAGTTTTTCCAATTGGATCCTCACTATCAAAAAGTTCTTTCGCCTTGGATGTTCCCAACACGGCAACACGTGCCAATCCTGAATTCTCTTCTGACGTAAAAAATCTTCCAAAACTTAAATCATTTTTTTCAACATTGATAAAATCAGCAGAAACTCCTTGAAAGCTTGCTTGATTAGAATTATTTTTGTATTTAGCTGTTGCCACGCCGCTAACATATCCTGAAGCAGCAATAGCATTTGGAACATTTTTTTTAAGTAACACAGCATCCAAATCCGATTGCTTAAGTGTCGTGGTCACAATTCCCAAAGCTGATGCCGGCGGTCCTTTTTCATCAGATGCACCAGGAAGAACTCCGACAAGATTTGAACCAGCACCAGAAACTTGATTCAAAATAAGTTGCTGCGCGCTGGCACCAATCGCCATCACAATAATCACACTCGCAATTCCAATTATGATTCCCAAAATCGTCAAAAACGAACGGAATTTGGCCGCCATCAGGTTTTTGTAGGAAATTTTAATTGGTGAACTTAATTTCATAATGTTACGTATTTCGTATATCGTATTTAGTATTTCATGTATCGCCCCCTCTCCTGTGGGAGAGGGCTGGGGTGAGGGTGCTAAATAAATTTCTTCACATTCCCTTCTCCATTCGGGAGAAGGTGCCCATGTACTCATGGGCGGATGAGGGTGCTTAATTTAATTCACAAATTCTTCGATTTTAAAAACCACTCCATCTAAATTATTATTAATTTCATTATTCCAAAATCTTAAAACCTTAAATCCACAACTTTCCAAAAATTCAGTCCTCACCGTATCATATCTTTCTTGTTTTTCTTCTTTGTGCTGCCAACCATCCAATTCGATAATCAATTTTTTATCCAAACATACAAAATCAACAATGTATCTGCCTAATGAATGTTGCCTTCTGAATTTTAAACCATGAAATCTATTTCCCCTGAGACGTGACCATAAAATTACTTCCTGTGGTGTCTGATTTCTTCGAAGATTTTTTGTTCTAACTGAAATCTTTTCTGAAATTTTTGGTTTTGTGTGCATTGCAACGCCCCCTCTCCTGTCAGGAATACCTGACATCCTCTCCCAAAGGGAGAAGAAGATTGGAATCATTATTTTAATAAGTCATTCGAGTCGCCTATTTGAGCAAGTCGCTCTCGCTCCCTGCAATCAAACGATTTAAAACTGGCTCATCGGAAATAAGCTGTCCATCTTTCATAATCAAAGTTCGCTTAGCGTGCTGGGCGGTATATGTTTCATGAGTAACCAAAATAATCGTGTGACCTGCATCATTAAGTTTCTGCAAAATTTTCATCACAGCCAGCCCGGATTTAGAATCCAAATTTCCTGTCGGCTCATCAGCAAAAATAATTTCTGGATTATTAACCAAAGAAAGCTGATTGGAAAGATATTCAACACGATGTTCCATCCCTACAGCCTTGAGTGCATTGAGAATTTTTTCTCTATTATGTGTTTCTATATGATTTTCATCATACAGAAGTGGCAGCTCAGTATTTTCATACACTGAAGTTCTTGGCAAAAGATTGAAAGATTGAAATACAAAACCAATTTTTTTGTTTCGAATAAGTGCCAACTCATCATCTTCAAATTTAGTAATATCTTTTCCTTCAAAAAGATATTCCCCGTCAGTTGGTCTGTCTAGCATGCCAAGAATTTGCATCAAAGTAGATTTACCACTGCCAGACGGTCCCATAATTGAAACGAATTCCCCTTTCTCTATCACAAAATTCACACTTTTAAGCGCAGGAGTTTCAACTCCTTCAGAAGAATATGTCTTGCAAAGATTTTTAACTTCTATAAGATTCATAAAATCATTTTAAAAAATTATCCACTGTTTTTCTTACTTAAAAATCAATGCGGGTGTATAATATTAATATATTCGGTTTCATTTTTATTATTGCAGCTCTTTGAAATAAAAAAGGAGACAGATATGGAAGATCACAAGAAAGAAAACAATACTAATAATCAAGCTTCAACAGAAGTTGCCAAGGAATCAATCTACGAATCACCAAAGCTTCATTCTCGAAGCAGAGCTTCCAACAAATTCTCCAATCTTCTCTCAAGAGCTGGTGTCACCATTCAACGATAATCGCCACTTTCGCAACCCGCGAACCAAACGTGAAGAAATTTTCACGGTTCGCGGGCTTTTTTTATCTATAGACATTTAAAGAAATTTATTTCACAGATTGAAACGTCACCACCTTTTCTCCGCCTTTCAAGCCAGACTTGATTTCAATCATTCCCTCGTCACCTTCAAGTCCAGTTTCAACATAAACTTTTTCAGTTGTAATTCCGTCAGCCTTGAGCACGTCTACATATTTCTTCTTGCCATCATCTTCAGTTTTAACAGCGCGACTTGGCACCATAACAACATCATTTTTCTCTGCTGTGCTTATGTCAACGTTCAAACTCATTCCCGGCTTAACACGGACATCAACAGTGTTGAGTTTTAATTTTATATTGTAATACACCACTCCTTGCACATCAGTTGAAGCCGGATCAATTTCAATAATTTCCGCATCGAAAATATCCTCTGAAGTTAGCGCATCGAATGTCACCTTGGCATGCTGGCCAAGTTTGATTTTAACAATATCGGATTCGGGAACCTGAGATTGAATTATCATATCAAGAGACATAACTCTCGAAAATGTTTCTTTAATCACGCCAGTGCCCAGAATTTCCCCCGGCTTATTATTAATCTCGGTTATGATTCCATTTACGGGAGAAACAAGAGTTGCCTTGCTTAAGTTAATCAATGCTATATCATAAACTGCTCTCGCGCTTGCAACCTGAGCGTTACGGGCGTTTCTTGCATAATCAGATTCAACTGTTTCAACTCTTGCTTTGGCACTGTCAACAGCATTTTCCGCGGAAATCTCCGAGAGATCAGTTTGTTCATTCGCGACTTTCAAGGCTTGCTTCGCTGAATTAAGCGCATTTTCTGCGGCTGTAAGCGTAGGCTTAGCTTGAAGCTTAGCAGCACCTTCGCTAAGACTATTATAATATGCCAGCGTATCAGCATAATAATTTTCCGCATTTTCCACTGTTTGCTTGGCAGCTGAGATATTTTGGTCATTAAGTGATTCAGTTTGATCCAAGGTATTCTCAGCATTATCCAAAGAAACTTTAGCTTCACGCAAAGTATCATTATTTGTCCCGGATGTTGCGATTACTTGATCAAGACTAGCTTTAGCCTGATCAACTTGTTTTTGTAAAGTCGCATCAGTAAGTGTTGCAATTTTATCGCCTGCCGCAACCTGATCACTTTCTTTCACAAAAACTTTATTCACCCTTCCACCCAGTTCAAAATTCAGCGTGATTTCATCTTGAGCCACCAAATCACCTGTTACAGAAACAGTCTGAGCAAGCGTACCCTTTGTAACTTCAGCAGTAGTATAGGTCGTAATTGGTTTTTTACTTTTCACATACCAAATTATTCCGCCAACAAAAGCGAGAATAACAAAAATCCAAATTGACCACTTTTTTGTTTTAGACATAGTTTAAAAAATTCCTAATTACTAATAACTAATTTCTAATTAATTTCAAAATATTTAATTTCCAAAATGTTTCTGATATTTCAGCATTTGGTATTTATTAGATATTAGAAATTTTAGATGAGTGTATTTTGTTTGCACTGATTATCAAGCGCTTCATTTACCATCGCGTCAGCAACCTTGTTTTTCTCCCGTGGGATATGAGTGAATGTAACCTTCCCAAAATCAAACATCAAATTCCATATTTCAAGGAAGTACTGTTGGATACGTTGTTCTTTTAGGCGATATTCATGATTGAGTTGTTTCACTACCAATTCGCTATCAAGCAAACATTCAACTTCAATTTTCTTAGCTTTCTCTTTTCCGATAAAGTGCTTCACCTTTTGCAAACCCAAAATCAGCGCTTCATATTCAGCGTCATTATTAGTTCTGATTCCAATACATTGCCCAATTTTTTTTCCAAGAGTTTCAATATAAACTCCGACTGCAGCTGGACCTGGATTTCCACGCGAACCTCCATCTGTATAAATTACGATTTTTTCCATCCGGAAGTAGAAATTCAAATGAGCCTTGCTCAAACAATTTCTTGTTTAAATAATAACTAAACAACAAACCCGGAAAGTATCCAAACTATTTTTGAATTTCACTTCACGGATAAATATCTTTAAATAGTAAAAACTATTACTGCTTAATATTAGCATTTTTTTGCTTTGTAAGCAATTTAGATGAGCAGCAAAAAGCGGATCATACGCAATATACGGTCTTACAGGCAATGACACTAGATCAGTGTTTTGTGCAACTTTTTTGCTAGCCCGTTTTGTTTTTCGGCCAATTGTCCGACCTCGGCGAACCGAGGCGAGACGGGATACGAGAGTATCTCTGAGCTTTTGGATAGTGAGTATTTTAAGCAAAAAAATAGGAGCTTCTTACTAATACTAATTTGAACACAGCCATGTATTGCGTATGACCCATAAAAAGCTCGCTGTTTGTTTTTTATTCAATCATTTATAAAAGCCTCGCCGTCATGTATCCAATGCCAAATGGATATTCATAACTGAGCAAATTAAACTCATGCTTACGACCATGAAGAATACCGAGTAATATTATTATTGATCGCACGCCACATTCGGCAGCTTCGGCAAGCGCTTCGGGCTGCAACCCAAGGATGCTCGCCTTATCATAAGCACCTAAAAAGTGTAGGATATCCCTATCAAACTTCAAGGCGCCAGGAGAAAATCCAGCCGGTGAAATTGGTGTTAATTTATGCGAAAGATCGGCGCTAGCAACAACAGCGACTCTTCCGCCTGAACCCATATCAATAACCCTCTGAATAATTTCACCATAAAAATACTGACGATGGTAGTCCATAAGTGAAAAAGAAAGGTGCACAATTTTTGGTTTTATATTTTCAAGTAAGTGATGAATAGGAATAAGGGCACCATGATCCAGAAAACTTTCATGCAAATGTGTTGGAAGATCATTCATAAGACCAGCGAAAGCTAGCTTATTTGCGAACACGATATTATTCTCGTATTCATAAATATCATCTAAACCAAAATCAACAAATGAGCCTTTTAAAATACTGGAAGAGTTAATTACAAATGAATATTGTTCAAGATGAGCATGAGGAGAAATTATAATAACAGTATCGGGATCAGAATTTTCAATTCCCTTTCGGAGTTCATCAAAAGAATGCAATGTTTTTTCAATTGCCTTAAAATCATCCTCGTTGCCAATTCCCGGAATACTTTCCGGCGGGTGCGGCATAATTGCGGCAAAGACCAACATATCAGTAAAATTTATATATCATACAAACAAATACAAGAAACCTAATTGCTATTACAAGCCAGTCGCCTTTATATTCTGCATTAAAAAACACCTGTTAATGCAGGCAATTATTCTTTTCCGTTTCATATTTTTCTACCTTACAAAAAAGAGGCCTCACGGAAAACTTTCCGTGAGGCCTCTGACACGCATTAACGCTGATAGAATCTCATGATTCCTTTCTTACCCTCAACATTCCAGTAAGGCCTGTCCCAACTCAGGATGTCATAGTCGGTGTAATATTCCCAATCAGCTCCCGTCTCCCGAGTACCAAAAGGAACCCTGGAGCCGTTTTTTGAGAATATAACGAGTTGCCCGGTAGTGCTTGGGCCTTCCCCATAAAACATAGTAGGGATGGCTTGCACTAGTGGCGCAGTAACAGCAGCGTAGTAACTGCCATAACTGTTTTTTTCCAGCGATCCCACATACAGGGATTTGTTTTCCAACTCCCAAGCGACTCCGCCCATGGAATCGGCATCCACATCTTCCTGTAGCCAGACGAGCTTGTCGCAGCCGAAGAAAACATAAAAGGTGATCGTATCGTCGGAATTTTTCACAACATCGACGTACGTCTTCTCTTCATGTCCATACTGGAAACCATACTCCCTGGCAAGAAACTGAATCGGTTCGGTGGAGCGAAATGTTAGTGCCCTCGTTTCAACTTGGTATTGCTCGCCGTCATCCATAAAAAAGACGACGCTCGGGTAATCATTATTCACTGCCCCGCCAAACAAAAGAACTAATCTACCTGTTTTAGCATCGATGCTGGGCATGGTCTGGAAAAAATTCCTATTACTGATATACATCACATTGACAACATTCTCGATGCCGTACTGCTTTGTTCCAACTCCTTGAAGACCCATTATCGACTTGCCGTCGACTTTCAGCTGGAATTCTTGGGTTCTTCCGGCCACATCCATGAGGATGTCGCCTTCAGAGACCACCGTCTGAGCCTGCTTCACGTAGCCGTACTTCTCGAATTGAGGTTGAGTTTGCACTGGCTGGATGTTGGACGTGGTCTTAGCTTCACCACTGCATCCTGCGAGCAACAACGCCATAACGACGAAAACCGCCAAACTGAAAACCGCGGGGGATGCCTTAGCCACTAAACCAATAAGCTTTTTCATTCTGAAACCTCCTTGTTTATTGCCTCCAGTAAAGAGGACTTTAGTGAACTACATTATTTGGCCAAAATTAGCCTATTCTATTTTTAAGTTTCCAACCATATTCTACGACCTATAACTATACACCTTTTTAGACAAAAAGTCAAGCGTAAAGCCTGACTTTTTGAATTTTGGCTATAGTAAGCCACTAAATATGCCTTATTTTGAAGACTATTTTTACTTTGGTTTGATTATCAACACAGTCTTCTCAATACCACCCTTGACAGGCGTTTCGATTGGTCCCTTACCGCTAGGATATTCCCAGATAGCTTCAAATAAAACTTTTTCATCATATCTGTAATCTGCTCCACGTTTGGTACCTGGATCATTGGTGATGAATTCTTTACTTTCACCATCATAACCTATTACCACAAGCATGTGCGCAATTGGTCCTGGAGAGGTAAAAAAGGGATTGCCAAGCGCCTGGCCAAAAACTGGAGCAATGAGCAAATTCCCATATTGAAGTTCGTTAACAATATCTTCAATCATTACATCTTCTTTCACTGTTACATTTTGATGATTAAAGTACTGCTTGAAAATTTTCTCAACATCAGACATATCAGTGTCAGCATTATATCCAAAAGTTTCATTTTCAAATTTAACAATATTATTGATTTGTTCCATTGCAGCCTGAGATGAAATAGTCTTAGCTCCATTCACCCAACCCATAGCCATCACGATGGAAGATTCCTCGCAAGCATTTTGAAAAACTGGGTCACTCCAATTTCCCAGTGGAGCTTGTACTATGAAAGGTACATCCAATTTTATATTTTCCTTAATTGGCAACACCTCAACAGTTTCACTTTTCAGCTGAATATCGCTTTGAAGATTTTGATTTAGTGATTCAATATTCTGAGCAGACTCCTTCTCTGCAAATATAGTATCCTCCTGAGGAAAATCATTTTCAGTATTAGAAATTTCAGAAAAATTTTGCGCCAAGAAAAAACCAAGTCCCAGACATGCAGATAATACCATTACTAATATTACGATTTTTTTATTCATAAATTAATTCAAAAAAATTGCATAAATTTCCTTAATTATTATACTCTAATTACCATTTTCAATATCACAGCTAAATATTACCATAACAATCAAAAAAACACCCTAAGGTGTTTCTTTGATGATAACTTCTTATCCTAAAAGCTGACTATAGTTTTGAGCCCAATACAAGATTTTATTCGCATACCAATCATATTGCCAAGATGTTGTTCCGGACAAATATATTTTAGCAGCATTACGTTCAGCCAGTGTGCTGTGAGAAGTTACTCCCCAAACATCTGACAACTTAAGCGCCATAGCAACAGCTCCATCTTGAACATCCCATGGATCAGGATTTTCCTTGCCAACTATTTCACCGATACGATCTTTATATTCAAGCCAAGTATCCGGCATGAACTGTGGAACACCCAACGCGCCACCAGTGCCAGCATAAGCCGCGCCAGGATTGCAGGAAACTTTTAGCTGATGATAATCATAACCAAGATCATCCGCTAGTTCTACGATGATTTCCTGACGACTTTGGAAAGTCTGCCAAGCAGTCGAACTCAGCCGTCCATTCTCGTAGGATTCCTGTGCTCCATCTGCCACTTCTTGATATGTACACTCACCCGGGTTTCTCCCAAGATTAGACTCAACAACCAGCATCCCCATGATGAATTCCTTTCGGACACCAGTTGCATTAGCTGCGAATTCTGCTGCTTTCTCGATTTCTTTTGGATCTGTCACCACCTGAGGCACACGCTTTTGTTGTTTGCTGTTTTTTTCAGACTTTTGACTTTGATTCTTTTCGCCGGGAATCAATGCGTTTTCTATTTTGTTTTCTTTTTTGTTGTTATTTTTTTCCTTTTTTTCTGACGCACTCTTATACAAATCAATCAATTTATCAAGAGGCGATTCATATGCCTTAGCCGTTGAAGCAAAAGCAAATAAAGAAAACAGGAATATAGAACATTGCAAAACGACTAAATTTTTCTTATTACAAATACGTTTTTTATTAATAATTATTTTATCTTGAGCTTGATTTTTAGACTCAAGATTTTTTTATTTTCGTGCAAAATAAAAAAGTTCTGATTAAGAACCTTTTTACAGTGACGCAACTATTTTATGCTAATTGCATTATTTTGTCAATACCCAGAGGATAGATTTATCAAGATTATTATTCAATTACCTTTTAATTTCATCCCTTTTTAAAAGCTATTGTCGCCTGCTTAATACTTACAGCAGGAACATCTTGGCAGATTTGCGCATAGCCATGAATAACAAGGTTTACAGATCTATCTTCGGAGGAATCCTGCAAATCTCTTCTGACCTCATCAGTAGGATCTATCAATGTTGCAATGAAATTTGCATTCAATGAATCAGTTTTTGTTGTTGGCAATTTTTCAATATCTTCATTTTTTATTTTAACATTCAAATTTTTGTCATTTTCAGAAATAAGCCATGCGCGAACTTCAGCTTCCCCTTCAAAATATCTAGGTTTGCATTCTACTACTGGTTTCCCAATTTCTTTTTTTGTGAAAGAAACATTAATCTGCTTGTTAAACGAAGTGGGTTTTTCTATAATATTAGCTTCAGAAACATACTGATATTCTCTGCTTCCCAACCTATCCGTCATCAAAAAAATACCTCCAATAATTATAGCTATCAGCAATATAAGTCCAAATGCAAACTCGCTAGATATATTCTTATTCATTTTTTTGTTTGTTAGTTTAAATATTATACCACAAAAAAATATCAAATGCTACCGATATCAAATT
>LBTS01000043.1 GCA_000992165.1 Candidatus Moranbacteria bacterium GW2011_GWC2_37_8
TTTCCCTTCCGAAATCCATAACAAATCAAGTCCAAACTTCATATCCTTCATCCAAAAATTATATCTTCCGGCATGTGGAAATTGAAAAAGCATCGCACACTCCTGACATAACCCCGCTCTAAAGCCAAGTCCTTTTTGACGTGCATCTTCAGTTTCCACTACTTCAGCCAAGAACGATTGGTCGTTAATAACAACTGTTTTAGTTTTATTTTTATTTCCAATTGCAGCAATGATATCTTTATAAAAGGGTATTAATACCCCAGGGCAAGCCCTGGACCCTTTGGGCTCACGAGGCCCGTCTCGTTCGAGGCTCGCCGAGGTGGACAAGCCTCGAGGTATTAAACCTTTTGATGTCATCACTCGCTCGGAAATGTTCGACTGCTGACGAATCATTTCACTCGACTTCGTTCGACAATAAAAAAATCCTGCAGCAATAATAACTGCAACCACCATTAATAGAACTATTATCTTATTTTTATTTATCATATTCATACAATATTACACTCCTCTTTTCTATCAAGCTTTCTGCTACTATTGCCATAGTTGTAATCTTTCCCATTGCCCTCATATTAAGAGCCAGTACTGCAATAATAGCTGTTATTAAATAATAAAAAAGGCAAATCTTTTTAGCTGACCATCCTAGTTCAAGTAAGCGATAATGCAAATGTCTGCGATCCGCTGCAAAAATTGATTTTTTAAATTGCAGACGTTCAGCTATCACCCAAAGAGCGTCTACAATTGGAACCGCTAAAACCATGAGAGTAGTTGCGATCTTTGCGCCAGAAAAAATTGCCAGAATTGCCAAAATAAAACCCATAAACATCGAACCGCTCGTGCCTGCGATTATTCTCGCTGGGTGAAAATTATAGATTAAAAAAATTATCAATCCACCTATTAATGCAGCAGCAATTATTCCGATTGGAGGTTGATTAACTTCAGGCTTTTGACTAAGCACTAATATTGCTATGGCTGCTATAAGGGTAATTCCCCCACTTACTCCGTCTACACCATCAACCCAGTTCATCACATTCATCAAAAATACAATCCAAATGATTGAAATCAATAAGCCTAATAAATAAGCCAGACCGCTATCAAAGAAAAAAAGACCACCTAAAGGGTTAGAAACGTATTGTAATTTTACTCCCATAAAATATACAAGAGTAACCACAGCAAGCTGAAAAAAAAGCTGGTATTTCCAGCTGAGCTGCCGAATATCATCGATAACACCAAAGAATAAAATGGCGAGTGATGCTAATAACACCCCCACCAATGGCGTAGTCACTACTAATCTTTCATCCAAAATAATCACAATAACAAAAGAGACAATTATAGCCACGCCACCAAAACGTGAAACACCTCCTCCATGAATATGTCGCTTAGAAATTCTTTTGTCACTAATTTTTATTTTTTTTGCCAAAATTATAAAGCCGGCAAGCATAAGGCCAGCTATTATAAACGAAGAAAATAGGGGTTGGAGAAAAAAGCTATAATCCATATTTTTATTTCTGCCCTACAAGCAGTGCCTGATTATTTTTTTCGTATTTTTTCAGTAACCCAGAATTCTCCAAAGTATTGTTTGAACAAGATGCGCGTCTGTGAATCAATAGCAGGAATTGCCCCCAGAGTGGGCGCAATAATAGGAGCCAGGAACCATTGCAGGAACATATAGATATAACGTTTTTTTCCATACTTTGCAGGACGAGGAGGAAGCAGCACGAAACTTAAAAACATTGAAATAACAAGTCCGCCCATTGCCAAGGTCATAAGATAACGAGTAACGAAAGGCAAATTATGAGCCAATACACTTTGATTAAATTCAGGTCCACCAAAGATAAGCGGTAACCATCCTAACAGCGCCAGAATAAAAGCAGATGTCGCCCAGGAATGATGACCTTCCAGCATCTCAAAAGCTACTCCTAATTTACGGCTTAGTTTTATAGTTTTATCAGGCCAAAGTGCCCGCATAATAACCGGGAAGTTTTCAATACCATATGCCCATCTTCTCTTTTGCTTGTATTGATTTTTAATTGTCTTCCAATAGGTTTCAGCCAAAACAGCGTCAAGAGAAACCGGCAAATATATCGGCCTAACTTTATAATCACCATGATAATAAGTAAAACATTTCCAATATATAATTGAATCCTCACTAATCATATCAAGCGGCCAAAAATCAACTTTCACAAGCGTATCGAAAGGCTCACTGTGTGAAGAAAAAGTTACCATTTCACTGCGAGTGCTTTGAAACATATGCCAAAAAGAAGATCCTGTCACAATAACACGAACAAAAGCATTGGTATCCCAAAGATTGTTGTGATACATCGGTAGCGGCTGATACGAGCGCTGCAGACGCTTTGGATCAGTGATATATGCATGCGTAAGTGCTGCAAAATATTGCGAATGGCAAACACTGTCACAATCAAAATTAGAAAAGATAACGCGAGTATAATCTATCTCATGCTCATTTAGATATATCATGAGCTTCTTAGCGGCATAGGTAGCATTCGAGGCCTTGCATTTCATTTCATGAGACTGAACTTCATGTGTAGTAACCAAGAAATCTTTGAAAACGCCTTTGAATTTATTTTGCAAATATTCAACTTTTTCCAAACGTTTCTGCTCATTTTCTCTCTCTTCTGTTCCAAGCAAAATGATAATCTGTTGATTTGGAAAATTACTTTCTTCAATAGCCTTTATTGCTGGTTCAATAATTTCTGCGCCCTCATTGACTGTCGGCAAAAAAACAACATGAACTATTTTTCGCCAATCCATGATTTCATTTCCAACCTTTTCAATCTGGCTAACTTCTTGCTGATAATCTTTAAGCATTTTCAATTCATGCTTAATTTTACGACGTTCCCTTAAGGAGGAAACTTCTTTTAAACTCTCAGAAAGTCTGGCATATTTTTCATCAATTCCTTTTAGAGCCTCCTTAGGATTAACAATATTTTGGCATCTCTCCCACCAATCTATTTTCTTTCCATCTTGAAATCTTCGGTAAGCAACAATAGAATAATAGGTAATAAATATTGTTCGAAAAATCCAATAAATGTCGAACATGATAATGAACACAGCAATCCAGATAGGCAGCATAAAAGATGCCACCACCATTCCAATCAGTGTGATCCATGTCAAAATACCAGGAATAACTTCCAGGCTTCGTTGAACTCTTCGCTCCTTAGGGTCAGTTGTCTTGGGACTTGGAAAATTAAACATTCTATATAGGAACCAGTAACTAGTAACTAACAACTAGTAAAAGGTTTTATTCAATTTATTATTTTTAAATTAACTAGTTACCAATTACTGGTTACTAGTTACGGATTCAATAATTAATAAGCAAGACGCTTGCCACTGCAATAGTGATGCCGATTTGAACTATAAAAGTCCCCAGCATCAACAGATGCGCGACAATTCTTTCTTTTTTTCCATAAAACAAATATCCGAGAGTCGAATTCACAAGCAGAATAACAAGGCCTATTAAAGGCAAAAAGTATACTTGCCACCATGCTCCGATCACATCCACTCCGAAGTATACATTATAGTGAAGTATTATAGGAAAATCAACTGGTCTGATAAAAAAAGCTATCGCCGACCAATTCAAAGCATTAAGAATTAGAGCGCCAATAACCACCCACTGCACCAAGGAGCTGCGGAAATATTCTTGTGAAAAAAAGGTTTTGTGTTCACCTTTAGCTAATATTTTTATTATAGACATCAAAAAATTCTTAAAATAATTCTTGCGGCTTATCCAAAACCAATGGTTCTATTCTTTTTTCAGATTCAGTTATTTTGGCGACATCCTTATCTATTTTCCCAAGCTCTTTATATGCCGTATTAAAATGGTTAACTGTCGTGCCAAGAGAACCGCCAAGCTTTTTCAGATAATCTTCATAGGCATTCATATGCTTTCCAAGTTTCTCGACATTGATTCTGATTTCTTTAGCACTCTCTTCAATTTGAAATGCCCTCAATCCTTGGAGTACTGTTTGCAAATATGCTAAAAAGGATGTCGGAGAAACAATAATAACTTTTTTATCCTGAAAGGCATATTCAATCAAATCTCGCGTATTCACCTGTCCAGTTCCAACTTTATTCACTAATAAATCATAATAAATTGCCTCAGAAGGAATAAACATAAAAGCAAAATCCATCGTTCCCATTTCAGGTCTGATGTATTTAGAAGTCTCATCAATGCGATTTTTCAAATCCAACTTAAACAATTTCTCAAATTTTTCACGTTCAACATTATCAGTGGAGTTCAAAATCCTTTCATAATTCTCCAATGAAAATTTTGAATCAATTGGAACAATCTTATCCTTCACGAAAACAACAGCATCCACAATCAAATCCTGCTCAGTCTTTTCACTTCTACCCATCTTGTATTGCATCTGATAGGAATTTGGAGGCAAAACATTTTTCAAAGTTTCTTCCAAGAAATATTCACCGAGTACACCTCTCTGTTTCGGATTCTTGAGAATATCTTGCAGATTTTGCAGCTGTGCCGAAAAATTAACCACTTGCTTATTGGTTTCCTCAAGTTTAGTCAGGCCCGCAACCACATCCGCAATTTGCTTGGCAGATTGCCCAGTTATTCCGTGCACGGTCTGCATTGTTTGATTTATTTGCTGCTGTGTCGCGCGATGAGTTTGAGAAAGTTTTCCATCAATCTCCTTCCTAAGTTCCCTGCTCTCCTCCATGATGTGCTGAAGTGAAACTTGTACAGAAACCATCTTTTCATTCTGCTCACGGTTATCAGAACCAGCTATAACTTGCTTTTTCAAATCAAAAACCAGCCACATCAACATGGCAAAAAAAATAAGCACTACCACAAAAATAAAGATTGATGCCATAAAAATTTTAAATGAATTACGAATTATGAATCATGAATTGTGAGTAAACATCAAGCGCTTACATGATTCTTGATTCGTGTATTTAGTATTTTTTTCGTCCGAGAATAAATCGCTTAAAACCAGGAATTTTATCAATCAATTCAACATGCGTATCCTCAACAAAATCCAAAAGAAAACGGTCCAACATATCCAAGCGATATTTAAATTCTTCACTGTTCATAAGTACGAAACTCACTTCTTTGCCTATTTCCGCTTCAAGACTATTCATCACACTTTTAAGTTTACTGCGACTAACATTATTAGC
>LBTS01000044.1 GCA_000992165.1 Candidatus Moranbacteria bacterium GW2011_GWC2_37_8
TTATGTTCCCGTGCAAACACTTCAAAAAAAGATTTTGGGAATTGATTATGTGAGGTTTATTACATTAAAAGTAAAAGATGAGAATCTGATTGATGTGACTGTGGCTGACATTAATGACACGCTTAAACGGATTCACAAGACGCCCAGGCCTGAGCAGGAGGATTATTCTGTGACAACAATCAAAGAAGCGCAAAGCTTAGTGGAAGATGTTTTTGGAACGATCAATATTTTGTTGTTGGCATTAACTTCCATTTCTCTTATTGTGGGTGGCGTCGGGATTATGAACGTGATGTATGTGGCTGTGGTGGAGCGAACATTTGAAATAGGTCTCAGGAAAGCAGTGGGTGCAAAATCTGCCGACATCCGCAATCAATTTTTGCTGGAAGCTGTTTTTCTCACGATTGCTGGTGGATTAGTCGGAATAGTTTTGGGTTATCTTATGGCGCTTGGATTTTCATATATCATAAGTCTGCTTGGCTATACTCTGAAATTTTCAATTACTTTGCAATCAATTTTGATTGCGGTTGGATTTTCGGCCACGACTGGAATTATTTTCGGATACTATCCTGCTTACAAAGCTTCAAAACTTTCGCCGATGGAAGCGCTAAGGAAAGAATAATGCAACAGCTGAACGCTTACAAAAGAAAAAGCCCGCGACGTTGAAACGTTGAAGGATTTCTTTTGGTGGTTTAAATAATCATAGAATAAATGTGATTTGCAGCGGTATTATGTCAATCACGCGCGCAAAATCGGGTGGGTATTTAAATAGGTATCTGGGTGGTATCCTTACTGAAAAGCTAAGAAGCTAGCGCCTAAGAAGCTGACTAATATTACACAATAAAATTATAAAATCGCAAGTTGTAGGTTTTATGCGGTTATGGTAATCTATGTATACATATTAACCCTTAAATACAGGCTTCACCCCCGTTAAATAATTTTAATTTTTTAACAAAAATTAAAATTAAGATTTGAGAAGTGCTTGTTAAAAAGGATGGGTAATTTAATAATTAACTGAAAAAAATAAGCTTGCTTTTCTCTGGAAAGAGATTCAAATCTTATTTAACAGGGTAAATGGAACAAGAAAAAAATAATGTTGAGCTCGAAGAAATTAGCGAGTTTGGACCAATTGAAACTCAAATTGAAACAGAAGTTGAACGCGCAAAAAAGAAAAGACGCGAAGCAATTTTCGAAATGTCACTCTTTTTGATTCTCGGTATCTTAATTGGAATTACATTGAAAACTGAAGCGGTTAAAAAAATTACGATTGGCTTTAATGATTATCAGATAAAAAAATACGAGCAGAGCTACGATATTTCTGCAATGAAGAGAAAGCTTGAAGACCAGATAACTCAAGAAGAGGCCGCTCAACAAGCAGCACAGCAAATCCAAACACAAACGCAACAGAATCAGCAAGAATCACAAAAATAATCACAATTCATCATAATAAATAAATTAATTTTTTACCTTGTCATTCCCGCGAAAGCGGGAATCCAGAGCGATGTCTAGCGATGGATCCCAGATCAATCCTGCCTGCTGGTAGGTAAATCTGGAATGACAGCAGAAAAATATGACAGAAGAAGAAAAGAAAATAAACGATGCTTTAATTGAAGAATCAAGCGAAGAAGAGACAATTCAGGAAGAAGTTCAACTGGATCCTGAGCAGGAAAAGGATAAAAAAATTAAAAATCTTATTTCCGCAGTTATCTTGCTGGCAGGTTTGTTTGTCGGAAGTTTGTTTGTCGACGTTGTTCAATTGGTTCGCGGAGGTGGTTTCTCACAGCGTGCTTTGAATAGCACTGATGTTTTTTCTTCAAATGGAAAAACATGGGTTGCATTTTCTGAGCCGCTTGTGAAAGTTCAAGTGATTTCTGATGACACATGCGAGGAGTGTAAACCTGATGAAGTTCTCGTTGGACTTAAGCAGGCACTTCCAACGATGTCTAATGAAAAAATTGATGTAAATTCTGAGCAAGGTAAGAAACTTGTTGAGCAGTTTAATCTTAAAACTATTCCAGCTTTCATTTTTTCAAAAGAAATAGAAAAAACAGAACTTTTTGCTAAGGCTGAACCTTTTTTGGATAAGCAAGGTGAATCGTATGCGATCAAAAGCGCTGAAGCAGGATTTCCAGTTGGAAAATATATTTCAGCCCCAAAGGCTTCAGATAAAGATGTTACTTTGGGTTCAAGCGATGCTAAAGTAAAAGTTGTTGCTTTCAGCAATTTTCAGAATCCATCAGATAAGCAATATTACAATACTGTTGTTGCTCCGATGCTGAAAGATTACAGCGATAAAATTCAATTGGTTTTCAAAAGTTATCTTCCACCTACAGCTACTCAAGCAATAAGCGCTTCAATTGCTGCGAGTTGCGCAAATGAGCAAGGAAAATTTACTGCTTATGCAGAAAAATTATTTGCATCTCAGGATGCTTGGGGAAAGGCTAAGGATGCTTCTGGTATTTTGAAGGGATATGCAGCCTCACTAGGACTCAATACTGGAGAATTTAATAAATGTTTAGATGAAAAGAGATACAAAGATTCTATTGATCAAACACTTAAAGAAGGACAAAGTTTTGGAATTCAAGCTACGCCTGCCATGTTTATTGATGACCAATTTAAAACTGGCGTAATTAAATATGACGACGTGAAAAAGCTTATTGATGAGAAACTAGCTCAATAATAGTTTCATCTGATAACACAAAAACGAGGCTTTATGCCTCGTTTTTGTGTTTACTATCGCCACATTTCCACTATTGCTAGAATTATTATAGCTCCTATTATTGCTATGAGTATGCTCAGGGGACCAAAAATAAGGTCAGGATTTATTATAGTTACGATAACAGAAACAATCCAAACAAAAACTAATATAAATATAATCCAAAGTCCAATTTTCATATTAATTGATATGAATTGATTACATGTACTACAACTAAAGTTTTTAAGTATTCCGCAATCTAAGAGTATAGATTTCCGAATAGTTTGAAAATTGAAAGTTTCTAAAAGCCATTGACAAGATATTGTAAGTGAGTAAAATAGTAGTATGCTTACAAACAAACTGAACCACAACCTATACGCGTTTATGTATTTCTGGTTTATCGGCCGCCAAGGTCGGTTTGTTTTTGCGAGGTGTGAATAAATAATATTCCAATTCGTAAACATAAGTCGACCTTGAAGGGTCGGTTTTTTTATTGTTTGATTAAATCAAACAATAATCATCCAATCAGTTATTTAAAAAAAGGGAGGAATCATGGAAAAGGGATATTTTGTGGAGTCATCCAATGTGGGCGTGAAAGGGCATAAGCAGACAACGGAGGAGCAAGCTGGAATAAAGCAGTATGCTCCAATGAATTTCAATGAATTTGTTGCAGAGCCCTGTCTCTATGATATGGGTTCGGTCGCACTAAGGAGAATGCGCTTGAATAGGTCGGGGCACTAGCTTATTTATTGTTAAGAAACCAATAGGCATTCAAACATTGAAAAAATGAGGTGAACTATGAACGCTGGGTATTCAGTAGAAGACACCCTCAAGGATCCCTATGAGAAATTACAAGCAGCTCTTGAGAGAAAAGAAGAACTGCAAAGAGCATTAGCTCTTGGACATGATCAGAATTTGAAAGAAGAATTTTTTAGACAAGAAATGCTGGTAGCTAGCTTGAAAAAGTCGCTGCAAGTGTGTTGGTAGGAGTTGCCTTAATGGGCTAAGGGGGGGGGTTGTGCATTGCGCAGCTTCCCCTTTTTTCTTGTAGTGGTATAATAAGATTATCGTTCGTAGATTTTCTTGATAAAAAAATAATATGAAATTCAATAAAAATACATTTGAAGTTATTTTCTTTGCTAGGGGTGGGCAGGGAGCAAAGACGGCATCAGAGCTTATCGCACATGCTGCGGTTTTGGAGGGAAAATATGTCAAAGCTTTTCCATTTTTTGGTCCTGAAAGGTCAGGTGCTCCAACTAAAATGTTTTTGCGTATTTCAGACAAAGAAATTAGAACGCAGGAGCCCGTGCTTGACCCGGATGTAGTTGTAGTGATGGATGAGACTGTGATGGATAGCGAATATGTCACCGGTAATCTTGATAGAAATGAATCGCTGATTATAAATTCAAAAAATGATTCTGAGGAAATCAGAAAAAAAGCTTCACACTTTGATGGCAAAATTCATGCTATTGACGCAAATGGAATTGCTTTGCAAATAACAGGCAATACGAATCCAAATATGGTTTTGGTTGGTCAGCTTATAAAAATATCTGAAGTTGTCACCTTGGAAAGTGCCGCGCAAATTTTCAGAGATGTTTTTTTGGAAAAACTTGGAAAAGATTTGACTGAAAAAAATATTCGAGCGATGCACGCAGGTTACGACTCACTCTAGAGAGTGCAAATTCGAATTTTGAATTTCGAATTTCGATTAAATCCGCCAGTTGGCGGATGAGAAAAATGTTTTAAAATTAAAAATTAAAGCATTAAAAATTGATTCAAAATTCAAAATTCAAAATTAAAAATTATAATAATAATTATGGAAAAAGGAGGAATTATAAAACATAATATAGACAAGGCGCCAAAGACTGGTGATTGGAGATATATGAAACCCCAAGTTGATGCGTCCAAATGCATTGGCTGTAAAACTTGCGTTCCGCATTGTCCAGAAGGAGTGATGGAAATGCGCGCTAGGAAAATTGAAGAAATAGAGATTTCAAATAAAATTGGAAAAGAAAAAGAATTGGTTGATATTGATTTTGAATATTGCAAAGGTTGTGGAGTTTGCGCCCAGGTTTGCCCCGTTAAAGCCATAAATATGAAAAAGTAGTATTGAAATTTAGAATTTAGAATTTCGAATTTCGATTCAATTTCGAATGAGCAAATGTTTTAAACATTTAAAATTAAAACATTAAAAATTCATTCAAAATTAAAAATTTGAAATTAAAAATTAAATTCTTAATCAAATAAGGTTTTAAGATTTTTATATAATATGAAAAATAGCAAAATAAAAGCTCTTAACGGTGGTTACGCTGTTGCTGAGGCTCTACGTCAGATCAAGCCGGACGTGATGGCAGTATA
>LBTS01000045.1 GCA_000992165.1 Candidatus Moranbacteria bacterium GW2011_GWC2_37_8
ATAGTAAATGATGGAGTTTTTAATACTGAGATGGCAAATAATATTCCTCCAGCTACAGCGGCAGGAACAGCTACTTTCGGTACGGCACAATTTGGAGGTTCGGCTGTTGCTGCTGGCGCACAAACAGTGGCAACTTTTAATTTTACTGCATTGTCAGGAGGAGTTGATTCTGCTGTTAATTTTACGGCAGGCACAGCCGTTTGGGATTCCGGCTTGAATGTTACAGATGCAGGAGGTTTAACCGGTGCTTTAATTACGGTAGTTGCGGATACTATCGCGCCTGATACTACTATTTCAGGTCAACCAACTGATCCTTCTGATAGCGCAGATGCAGATTTCACTTTTACTTCAAGTGAACCAAATTCGACTTTTGAATGTGATATGGATGGCGCAGGGTTTGGAGCTTGCACATCTCCGAAAAGTTACACTTCACTAGGAGAAGGTCCGCATACCTTCCAAGTAAGAGCTACTGATGAAGGATATCGATACGATTGCTCCCAGCACCACAATCGCTATTAATCCAACCGATCCTTCTAACAGCGCAGATGCAGATTTCACTTTTACTTCAAGTGAACCAAGCTCGACTTTTGAATGCGATATGGATGGCGCAGGGTTTGGAGCTTGCACATCTCCGAAAAGTTACACTTCACTAGGAGAAGGTCCGCATACCTTCCAAGTAAGAGCTACTGATGAAATTGACACCATTAGCCCAACAATTTCACTAACATCTCCGGCGAATGGATCAATAATAAATGATAGTACTCCTGCACTTACTTATTTGGTATCAGACGGAACAGTGGTTGTGAAAGTGGATGATATTGTTGTTGTAAAAACATCTGGTCAAAGTCTGGATGCTCTCTCTGATGCATCGCACACAATTACAATAGAGTCTACTGACAGCGCGGGAAATATAAATACAACAACAAATACATTTACAGTTGATACGATTGCGCCTAACACGACAATTTCAAGCCAGCCAAGTGACCCATCAATTACGGCATCTGCAAGTCTTGAATTTTCAGCTGAGATTGGTGCAACTTTTGAATGCAAGCTTGATTCTGGTAGCTATGCGGCATGTACAAGTCTAAAAGCCTACACTGGACTTGCTGATGGGTCCCATACTTTTTTGGTGCGGGCAATTGACACTGCTACAAACGTTGATGCTTCACCAGCTTCCTATACTTGGACTATAGATTTGCCACCTGTGATTGGTTCCGGTTCTCCTGCTGAAGTTTTATCATCAGGAACAACTCAAATTGCGATTGGGGTTGAGACAAATAAAAATGCGATATGTAAATATGCAACTACATCAGGTAATGCTTATTCGGCAATGACCATTTTTGATGGCACAGGATCAACCACTCACTCATTTACAGCAACAGGATTGGCTGATGGTGGCAGCTACGGCTACTTTGTTCGTTGTCAGGGCGGGAATAATAATGTTAACCTTACTGATTATTTGGTTTCGTTTTCGGTTGCAGCTCCTGCGCCAGTTGTGATTCAGGCGGCCGCTGCAAGCTCATCATCTAAGAGCTCATCGCATAATGATAAGAAAAAGAAAGTTTCTTCACACACCATTACTAACTCAAAAAAATCAATTACTCGAGGTGCAACATTGATTCAGCGCGGAAAGAAATTCTCTAAGAATAATTATGTTCTTCTATATTTTACTAAATACGGAGGAGGGTATTACGCTCCACAAAAAATTAAAACATCGTCCAGCGGTGCTTTTATAACTAAATATGTTATAAATAAGCCAAAGGGAACATATGGTTGGTATGCTCTTGATATAAAAACTGGCAAAAAAAGTAAGACTGTCTATTATAAAGTAAAATAACTTCCGTAATGATATTGAATAATGAGCGTGATTAAGAATAAGAAATGGATAACAGAAGTTATTGTTGTAATTTTTGTTTTCAGTTCCGTTATATTATTCTTTTTAGATGTAAAGATACCTAAAAAGGGTTCAATTGATGATTCTAGGTCAAAGTTGGAAATATTAAATGAATCTGCTCAACTTTATTTTTCTGATAAGGTGGTAATTTCTGACAGTGAAAAAATACAGAAAATTGATTTACTGAGCGGTGAAATTGAGCCAGTGACCGCTGTTGAGCAGGAAGATTTTAGCAGCTTTAGCGGTTTACCTGAATTAGGAATAAATGGAAATGAATATTTTGAAAAAAGTAATTCCTTACTGTCTTTAAAGGAGGATAAGGTGTTAGTTGAAATATCTGTCTATAGCATTGGATTAGAGAATCTAGAATTTGTAGATCCTGATTCAATAATTAGAATAGAGGAATTTGTTTGCGATGTTGCGAAAGCAAAGTGTGAAAATTCAGATCTTCTTTCGCGTCAGTATCAGGGATTAGAAAATTCGATTCAAAAAGATCCTTCATTTGTTTGGTCTGGATGGGATTCGCAAAAAAACTTACTCTTTGGAAATTTGCAGTCGAATGAAAACGAAGCCGCCTCATTGATTTATGTTTGCGACGTGGAAAAGAAAATCTGCGCCGCGGATGAAAAAAGAGATTTCGTTAACTATGCACCATCTGGTTTATTTAGTCCTAGATTTGATAAAGTTGTGATTGTTTCGGGCAGTGAGGTTGACGGCGCCATTTCCATAAAAAGAGACCTTGTTTTATATGAAACTGCAGATCTTTCAAAACCTGTGCGTTATTATGACATTTCGTCAGCCTTTGGCAACGACAAAGATGCATCACATGATAGTGTTCAGAGTGTAGCCTGGAGCAAAGATGAGAAACATTTGGCAATCGGAACAAGTCGCAGGATTTTTGTTCTGGATTTGGAAAGAAATAGTTTATCCTTGGCATATCTGGCCCCTAATGATGATGAAAATGATTATTATTGGGACTACAGTAGTTTATTTTTGTCATCAGATGCTAAATTCATCGCCTTTGTGGATTCAGTGGATTGGATCGAAGATGAATTATCAGATTTAGATGCGGAAGAAACTATGAATACTTTGAAAAAAATTGAATTGGAAAACAAAAAGGTCATTCAATTGTATTCCGGTTTAGGATTGAGTTTGGAATAATAAAATTGGGATCATACGCAATACATGGTTCTAAAATCACACAGGTATGCGGCTTTGAAAAAACAATTATACGTGTTATTAACGTTAATTGACTGGAACCATGTATTGCGTATGATGCTAAAATTGCGCATGATTATATAAAACAGACCTGATTTTGTCAGGCTGTTTTTTTATGATTCATTTTTTTTCAGTTCTCGTCTGATATGTGATTTCGCCACGGAAGTTTTCACAAATTTTAGCCAATCAGCATTCGGGCTTTTGCGATCCTTAGAAGTCAATATTTCAATAACCTCACCATTTTTGATTTGATAATCCAAGGGAACCATCCTGTTATTGACCTTTGCTCCAGTTGCATGATTGCCGATTTCGCCATGAATCGCATAAGCAAAATCAACCGGTGTGCCTTCTTCTGGTAAGTCTATGATGTCACCTTGCGGGGTAAAAGCAAAAATGTGGTTCTTGAAGAAATCAATCTTGAGACCTTGGATAAATTCCTCATCGTCACGGCCGATTTCATTTTGCCATTCGCGAAGTTGCTTGACCCATTCCAATTCTTTTTCTGGGATAGCTTTTTTCTTTTTGAATATGAAATCTCGCCAATTCTTTTTCTTTTTATATTCGCTGTATAGCCAATGAGCCGCGATTCCGAATTCTGCCTCATTGTGCATTTTTAATGTCCGGATTTGCACTTCCATGATTTTTCCATCCGGTCCAAAAACAGTGGTGTGGATTGATTGATACCCATTTGGTTTTGGAAGAGAGATATAGTCCTTGATTCTGCCGATCATCGGACGATATTTTTTGTGAACTACCCCTAAAGTTTCATAGCAATCAGCAACTTCATTGACGATAATCCTGACAGCTGCCAAATCATAAACGCGGTTGATGTCCATGTCATGTTTTTGAAGTTTTAAATGGAGACTGAAGACGCTTTTGGCACGTCCATGAATTTCCAAAACATCTATGCCTTCTTTTTTTAGTTCACTTTCAAGCTCCTTGATTGCTTGGTCAACGTATTGCTTGCGCTGTTTATAATCTTTTTCCTCAAGTTCCTTAATCAGGTTATAATTTTCAGGATCAAGATATTGAAATGACAGGTCTTGTAGTTGGGTTTTCATTTCTCCCATTCCAAGCCTGTTCGCTATGGGAGCGAAAACTTCCATAGTTTCTCTTGCGATTCTAATTTGCTTTTCGGGTGGATTATGTTCTAACGTCTGCATGTTATGCAGACGATCAGCTAATTTTATGATGATTACACGGATGTCAGTCGCCATAGCAATAAACATCTTGCGAAGATTTTCCAGAAAGTATTCTTCATGCGAGCCTCGCAGCTTTATTTTTCCAAGTTTTGTTACGCCATCAACCATAGCTGTGATCTCTTTGCCGAATGTCTTTTCAACTTCAAGCATGGTAACTTTAGTGTCTTCGGGCACATCATGCAAAAGACAAGCCGCAATCGTTTTGCCGCCCATTCCAATTTCAGCCAAAATTTTGGCTGCAGCTAATGGATGTTGGATGTAATCCTCTCCTGAGCGTCTCTTTTGCCCCTCGTGAGCTTTTTGAGCAAAGTCGTACGCTTTTTTGATTACAGCCACACGCGCCTCACTGGGAGGATTTTTGAGCGCTTTGATGACATCTTCTATAGTCAATATTTTCATATATCCCTTACTACGTACAAGTTATTTTAATCTTACTTTTAGTATATGCCATAGATTAGGAATTAGGAAATATGGATTAGGGAATAGGAATTAGGAATTAGGAATTAGCTTTGTAGGAAGTAGGAGGTAGAATAAAAAAACAGCACATTTGAAATGTGCTGTTTTTTTGTGTACCTGCATTTCTACTCCCTATCTCCTACTTCCTAATTCCTAACCCTAACCCCTGATAAGCTATTCCTGGTCTTTGCTAAAACCGCATTCCTTATTCGAACAAGTAATTTTTCCTTTAGCAGCAAAAGCCAGTGGCTGTCCGCAAGTTGGGCAAGCTTCTCCGGTAGGCTTATTCCACATCACGAAATCAAACATTTTTCCCTTTTTGGATTTTCGTTCAATTACATCTCCTTTTTCACATTTCGGACACTTCACTCCCGTTTTCTTTTCGATGTTCATGATGTTTTTGCACTCCGGATATTTGCTGCACCCTAAGAATGCTCCGAAACGTCCGCGTTTGACTGTCATTGGAGCTCCGCATTTGTCGCAAATGATGCCTGAATTTTCTTCCTCTTCTTTCTTTTCAGAT
>LBTS01000046.1 GCA_000992165.1 Candidatus Moranbacteria bacterium GW2011_GWC2_37_8
GTCCCAACAAAACCTCGCAAAATCCACCCTTTGGCTTATTATTTCTGAACTAATTTTCAACCTTTCCGGCTACGTCATCCATTCTTCAATGGGAAGAATCTTGGGGCCTGCGGATTATGGTCGCTATGGACTCGTGGTAACATTGACAACCATGGTTATCATCCTGATTGGAAATGGCATTCCAACCGCCATGGCAAAATATATCAGCGAAATCTTCGAAACCAATCCTCGTATGGTTTTGGTGATAAAAAGAAAAGCTTTGCTTTTGCAATCAGCGCTCATTGGGGCAATCACTATAATTTTTTTCTTTTCAGCGCCGCTTATCAGTGCAATATTGGGAGATGAAACGCTCATTCCTCTTTTTAGGATTTCAACTCTAATCATTCCTGCATTTGCAGCCGCATCCTTCTATTTTTCCTTTTATACCTCCATGCACAAATTTAACGTGCAATCGATTCTGAAAACTTTAAGGTCTATCTTAAAGGTTATAATGATTGTTGGCTTAGCATACGTTTTTGGCGTTCCAGGCTCTATTGTAGGATTCGCCCTAGCAGCAATAATTGTCTTTGTAATCGCTTTTTTATTAGACCAGCTCATTTATACCAAAGAGATTAAAAAGGCCGCCAAGGTGCAAAATTTGAACCTTACGAGCGAATTTGAGACCAAAAAACTGTTGAATTATGCCTGGCAGGTTATCATCTTCTTCTTGGCTTATGAACTCCTTATAAGCATCGATTTATACCTCGTGAAAGGCATTCTGCATGATGACTATCTGACTGGAATCTACAACGCTTCTCTGACAATTGGCCGCATTCCCTACTATATTTTCTATGCGCTGACCATTATGCTTCTCCCTGTTGTTTCCAAATCAACCGCACAAAATGATCATACTCAGACAAATTCCGTCATCGGACATTCATTGCGACTAATGACAATCTTACTGATTCCTTCAGTGATTTTAATGTCAGTTTTTTCTCGACCTATTGTTAAACTTTTTTATAGCGAAAAGTATTTAGACGCAGCTTTTCCAATGTCTATCCTTGCCTATGGTGTCGGATTCCTGACAATCTTTTATGTTATGAGCTTCGTGCTTAATGGTGCCGGCAAAACTAAAATCCCAATGTGGATTTCAATTGTTGGAGTAATCATAAATTCACTCTTAAATTACATTCTAATCAAACGCTATGGACTCATGGGTAGTGCAATCGCAACAACTATCACATCTTTTGTAGCTATGCTCGCAGTACTTTTCTATATTAATCGCGATTTCGGCGTTCTTATTAAACTTAAAAGCGTTTTGAAAATGCTTTTCGCAGGAATAATAATGTATTTTGCATCCCTATTGTTCTCACAAGGACAATTTATTTTCTTATTATGGTCAGTTATTCTGATGTCTCTCTATCTCTTGATTCTCATCCTATTGAAAGAAATCACCAAAGAAGACTTCGACTATCTAAAAAACATTGCCAGCAAAAAGAAAAAGAAAACTCAGATCCAAGAAGAACTTTCCGGCAATGAACCAACCGCTTAAACAATTCTAAAATTATGAGAAAAATATTCTCGCTCGCCTTTTTATTAGTTGCCTCTCCACTGTTTGCGCAAGCTGAAGGCTACGATTTTTATGTAAACAAAAATTACAGCGGTGAAGAAATCGGAAGCCAGGAAAAACCTTTTCGAACAATAAAAGATGCTGTCAGCAAGGCTGAACAATCAAGAAAAGGACTTAGAAGAATATTTATCAGCAATGGAGAATACGTTGAAGACGCAGTTATTAGCGATTCCGTGAAATTATTTGGTGAAAGCAAAGAAGAAACTGTTTTACAAGTGCCATCATTATCAACCATAAGATTGGCTGGCGATAACAGACTCAAAGATTTAACAATCGCAGGCGGAGCAATAGCACTTACGATTAATGGAAATGCTATTGTAGAAAATTGCATAATCAAAGATGCCAAGAAAAAAGGTATTGAAATCATCGAGGGAAAATCATTAGTTGCAATCAAAAATTCATTAATAACAAACAATGGCGGAAAAGGAGTATATATTCAAAAAGGAAATTCTATTTTACTGACCAATAATACAGTCGCCTACAATAGAGGCGAGGGTTTCGACATTCGCCAAAATATTTCAGGGGTTATCGCTGAAAACGAGATAAGCAATAATACTGAAAGCGGAATCGAGGTTCTAACAGGAGCCTCTGACCTTTTAATTAAAAAAAATACAGTCAGGAATAACTTAGCCAATGGAATTGCGAACCAATCGTATCCCGAAATTCCTGAAACTGGAAAAATAAAATTATTTGAAAATATTCTCACTCAGAATGGTAAATATGGGATTTATTGTGGTGCTCCAAGCGGCGGCGATCACGCCAATACATATTTTAGCGAATCCATCGTTTTAGATAGCAACATAAATAATAACAATAAGGGAAAGCCGGTGAGCGGTTCATGCCATTTTGGAAGACAAACTAATGACTACATTCAAAACATTGCGTCTGACGTCGAAAAAATAACGACAAAAGCAGTGGATCTTCAAGAACAATTCGACAAAACCGAATCTCAAATTGATGCAAAAATAAGTTCCGGAAGCAACATATCTACTAAAATTAATGCCACCAGTCTGCTTAATAAGATTTTTATAGGATTCAACGAGGAAGAAATCTTACATTTACAAGCAGCTAACGATGAGCTAGTGCAAGGCATTGAAATATTATCTGATATTTCAAACAATTCCAATAGAGACTCAATGCGAACTTCTGTCGCCAATTTAGCCCAAGATGCAAAGAAAGAAATCTCAGCCAATGATGTAGTCTTAAGGAAAAGCAAAAGATCAAATACCCTATTTTGGCTGACGAGAAAAATCGCAAGCTTTTTTAACTGAGCAGCCTTGCCAATTTTCTAAATTACTAGTATAGTTCAGTGATTCATCCTAATAATTTTATCGCAATCTCAATGAAGAAAACTTTATTGTTCAGCATCTTTTCCGCCGCAATATTCAGTCTCGCTTTCACCTCACAAGCGGCAGCTTATGACATTTATGTCAACCAAGCTTCTTCCTCAATAACCGAGGACGGGAGTCAGGAGAATCCATTTAAAACCATTTCTGCTGCGATTACTTCAGCAGCAACTAAACCATCTGACCAGCGAAGTATTTTCATTTCAAATGGAATATATGCGGAAAAATTAGAACTTAATGAATCCACTTCCCTAACAGGTGAAGACAAATCATCAACCATCATTAACGGAAATGGAAACGAACACTCAATTGAAATCAACAAGACCAGTTCCCTATTTAATTTAACTGTTTCTGAAGGATACACAGGAATTTATGTAGCAGCTGGAGCTGGCGCAACTATCAAATCAACAAAGATTTTAAACACAGAAAAAATGGGGATTGAAATAGCAAAATCATCCACATCAAATTTTGAAAAAGTTACAGTTAGTGACTGCGATATCTCCAAGGGTAGGGGCAAAGGTTTTTATATAAATAAAAGACGAGTTCTAATTGAAAACAACGATATATCTGACAATGAAGAAGAAGGAGTGGATATAAGAGCCAGAGTAAAAGGATCCATTAAGAAAAATACGATCACGAAAAATGGCGAGAGTGGAATTGAGCTTGTCATTGGGAGTTCAAGTCTGAAAATAACCGGCAATAAAATCAAGAGCAATTCAGCCAGTGGAATATCACATCAGTTCTACAAAGATTCAAAAAAAATAGGCTCCATAACATTAGCAAAAAACAAGATTCAAAAAAATGACAACTACGGAGTGCAATGCGCAACACCTAGTGGCGGAGATGTTCCAAATAATTATTGGACGAAATCAATAGACCTTTCTAAAAACATCTTTTCAAATAATGGTTCAATTTTTGCCAAGCGCTGTGGCTTCGCAATAGCAAAAAAATAAGACGTGTAGCTTCATAAAAAACCAACCTTCACGGGTTGGTTTTTTCATGAGATTCCCTGCGCGCAGCAGGGAAAAAGAAAGGGATCATACGCATTCATGGTTTTGCAATCAATAACATTAGATCAGTGTTTTGTGCAACTTTTTTGCTAGCCTATTTTGTTTTTCGGCCAATTGATACGAGAGTATCTCTGAGCTTTTGGATAGTGAGTATTTTATCTGGGTTAGCAAAAAAATATAAACTTATTGCTAATACTAATTTAAACACAGCATGTATCGCGTGTGACCCAAGAAATGTGAAAATTATTTATTTCCCCATCTGTAAACCATAACATTCCCCCTTACTGCAACATCATTGATCTTTGTCATGCTGCTTTCAATATATTTCATTGCATCATTAGCAATATATCTTTCATCATTATCAGAAAGAATAACCCAGCCAGATTGATTTTCCCTCACGATTGATTGCAATGATGAGAGCGGGAATTTTTCCTCAGCAAGCTCCCCGCCGAAATCGTAAACCTTAGCATTTTGACCGCTCAAATAATAATTACGGAAATTTCTGGTCAACAAAACATCACCCGCTAGTTTCTTTTTCTTAAAATAAGTAAAGATTTCTCTATAATTAGGGTTTTCAGCTTTTGAAGTCTGATTGTAAACATTATTTTCCTGAGCAAAATAAGCCCAATCAGGAAGCAAAACAACTGTCAAAATTATCGCGACCATAAAAGTTTTCTTGGCAGAGAATCCCTTAAGATTATTTTTTAGATAATCGGCAACAGCATAAATCCCTGAAGCAATCAACATTATCTCAAAAGATTGCGCAAAGAAAATATACTGAGGGCCAGCATTTCTTCTCCACAAGAAAACTGCCATTAAAAACGGAACTAAGAATGAAACAGCAAGCCAAACAGCTTCCTTAGTCGCCTTTTTTTGCTTAATCAAATAATATAAACCAATTGCAAAAAATAATAGTGCAACAATTGGATGAGAATAATCAGTAGTCACAATCGAGAAATAACTGAAATTATCATTAAAGAACTTTATTCCAGCCGCGTATTTTCCAATCTTATCAAAAGCAAAAATAAAAGCGCCTGTGGTAACTGCAAGAATTACACCTAGGGTAACAGTGTATTTATTAAGCAGTGAATTCTTACTATAAATTGACTTACCAGCCATAATAATCACATACACAGAAAATATAGCGGCGATACTAACCGTCAAATCGTGCACTTTCATACTTAGTGCGCCAACCAATATTGCAGGGATAATATACATCACATTGACTGAGAGTTTTTCATGGAGTTTCTTGCACCATTTATGTTTTCCAACGTAAGGCTGCTCATAAAATTTATAGAGTAGCCATGAAAACAATAAGAATACTGGAAAAAACATGGCATACATCCTAAGTCTTCTATCAAAAATTATGCCGCTTATACTCACGGCGAATAGAAACGCGCTGAGCAGACCAATAGTATTTTTCTTGGTAAAGTATTTTGCCACGAAGTAAATCAGAATGATGCTCAAGATCCCCCAAAGCACACTGACGCTTCTGGCAATTGCCTCAGTTGGAGCAAATAACTTGAACATTTGAGCAACCTGCATCTTATAAGGCCATGCTCGCTCATCCCTTGGCGCAAAGATATTATCCGCGTTAACTTCTCCGTGATTAAAATCCCATGACTGCCAAGCGCCTGTTTGCGAATATGCATAAGAAGAATTTATATCAAGAAATTCGTCTGCCACAAAAGAAAGCTCCCCAAGTTTATAAAACCTTAAAACAGCGCCGAGTAAAATAATCGCAAACAAAATTAATAATACTTTCTTGTTTTTCATGTTTTCTATTGAATTATTATTTAAATTTATCAAAATCTTAAATCACAAGAAAGAATTCTTTTTATACATTTTCAAATTAGAATTTTATTTGGAATTTGTCATTTAGATTTTGGATTTTCTGAAATTTTCAATTTTAATTGAAAATTTCATTCCACGTGTATCTATCCGGCACACCAGGAGTATGCACCTTCTTTTTCTTTTTCTGCGGTTTAATTGCTTGTTCCTCGGCAACTATCGAGCTCTCCTTAGGACTCAACTTAAAAACTATCATTGTTCCAAATTCTCGTTTTTCTACTACATTAAAATTATCCGAATATTTTCCGACTTTTTTATCAGCAGATGAATTATTAACATAGGCAGTAAAATAGTTACCTTTTCGATAAACCTTAGCGCCTCTCAAGTCTTCATATGGAATCCCCCGTCTGCCTACATGGTATAAAATGGAGCGGCGATAAAAAGGCTCGCTATTCAAATAAACAATCGCCCCGTTTTCCTTGTATGAATTTTCCATATAATCTGTTAGAATCCTATCCGAAGTAGTTTCAACTTTCCCTTTTATAGCTCCAGCTAACTGTGAAAATCTCGTCTGGACAGCAATAACATTCAAAGCTACCAAGAAAACGATTACAGCAGCAATTATTATAATCCAATTTTTCCAAACTTTTCCTGATTCCAAAATAATTCCAAACAGAACAAATAAAATCGGAACAAGAAGCAGAAAGAATCTCGGCGAAAGAGCAAATGCCAAAGGCACATATAATCCCGAAACTAAGAAAAGCCAGATTCCAACAATTAAAAGCACATTTTTGCGGCCAGCATTTTTTTCTTTAATAAATCTGAAGACTAAAAGTGCAATTCCCAGTGAATAGCCAACAATTGCAATGATTCCAAGCCAAACATTTTTCTGACATTTTTCAGCGCATTTAAATTCAACCGAAGGGCCGTTATCCTTGCTGAAATTTATAGATGGAATCTCCATCTGTTCCTGGCCGGTAAGTATAAGCATGGAACCTCTAGCTGATTCCATATAGGCTCTGACGACCTTATCTATAAGAGTGTGACTTTCTCCCTTGCTTGATTTCTCCGTGATAGCTTTGAAAAATTCCTTAGTATTAGCACCTTGAGTTTTA
>LBTS01000047.1:0-1982 GCA_000992165.1 Candidatus Moranbacteria bacterium GW2011_GWC2_37_8
CGCCCAGTGATGGTCTCTCAGTTCCTGCTGATAAAACCCTATCCAGAGATTTTTGAACGATATTCGAAGGAATTTGGAAATATCTCTCTTGTGAATTAATATTTATAACCCCAACAATTCCAAGCATGTTTCCACTAAATCCAATAACTGGTCCACCAACATATTCTTTCTGATTATTAAAGTCGTTTTCAAAGACACCTTCTAATTTTTCAGAGGATGCTACAGTTTTTCCCGCTAAATTGAAGGTTTTGTTTATATTACTCAAAAGTCCCGAAGCATAGCGATTCTGATATTCACCAAAAGAATTACCTATTGCTACCAATTTTTTGCCTGGACGAACATCGTTTGAATCTCCAAAAGAAATGGTATTCAAATTAGAAGCATCGATTTTCAAAAAAGCCAAATTGGAAAATTCATCGACACCTTGGAGTTTTGCTTCATAATAATTTCTATTGAAAAGAAAGACTTGATAGGTGGCATCCTTTTCAATAATCGCGCTGCGATAGGTCACCAACATCCCGTCACTGGTCACAATCACGCCACTTCCGCTCTGATCAATAGTTTTTAGTGTCTTAGTGACAGGATCTTTTTGCTGAGAAACCGAAACTATATTCACAACTGCATTCGATGCTTGTGAGGCAACTTCATTGATTGAATCGTCTTCCTTAATTGTAATTTGCTCAGTTTTAGTGATCACAGTTACATTTTCAGCAGTTCTGGATAGAAAGCCTACCCTCGATAGAAACTTATTAGTTCGTATTAGAGGTAGAATCTGTTGGTCGAAATATACGCCTCCTATTCCACCGACTGTAAAAATTAACAACAGAACAGCTGCTATTTTCAGAATATATTTCATTTTCTTTAATTTTTCGCTCATTTCAATATTTATATATAAATTTAATTCATTCCGAGATTTGCAGCAGGCTCTTAGACAACGGGTAGCCAACGAGTACTGGAAAGAACTAAGGCCACCAGAAATCCGAAAAATACCATATTAACTATTACGCGCCTTTTTGATAAAGCACTTCTAAAGTGGCATTGCACTAAATCCCAGAACACATAATAGAAAATAAGATTAATAACACCTGTTGTCAAGTAACCAAACGGCCAAAAATTTAAAACCCAGACAATTTCTGCCATCACTAAACCAAGAACAAGACTGTAATTGAGCACGTTTTGCTTGTTTTCACTTATAAGCCAAAAATATTGAAAGCTTATAAGTGTCGTGACAATCGCCAAAACAAACATTAAAAGCCAAAGGCCAATCGCAAAATTAAGATAAATTCCATAGGAACTGGCGTAGAAGACGAAAACAGTTGCCAAACTTCCCGCTGCAATGATTCCCAGTGCGGTTTGGTCCTTATGGCAATGCCGCAGACGATAAAATGCCAGGTGGATAAAATAATATGCAACAGAGGCTAATATTATCAATAGATTTTCTTGCTTTTCGGACTGAACAAAATACAGCATACCCATGGAGGATGCAGTGAAAACTAGTGGCATGGGTGTCATACTCACCCTCCTGGAAATCCTTTTGGCAATTTGATAGAAATAAATTGAAAGCGCAATGAAAATTATTCCTGCCAACCATTGACTATTCACTGACAAAAAAACCAAGCCGCTTCCAGCCCAATCGGATGACAGAAATTCCAGAATCACGAAAAAAATTAAACTGTACAAAAATACCTGGAATTGAAAAAACATGAAATGAAAAAAGAAATGAATTAATATTATAAAAGGGTATTAATACCCCAGGGCAAGCCCTGGACCCTTTGGGCTCACGCGGCCCGTCTCGTTCGAGGCTCGCCGAGGTGGACAAGCCGCGAGGTATTAAACCTTTTGGTATCGTCGCTCACTCGGAAATGCTAGCCTGCTAGCTAATCATTTCACTCGTTTCGCTAGATAATAAATCTAATTTCATTTTCTCATTTTACAAGGCTAATGTCAAAATTAGCTCCTTAATTTCGGTCTTTTAGGGATCA
>LBTS01000047.1:2042-5985 GCA_000992165.1 Candidatus Moranbacteria bacterium GW2011_GWC2_37_8
CTCTGAGCTTTTGGATAGTGAGTATTTTATCCAAAAGCGTGCTCGAAAAAGGAAACAGGCTAGCAAAAAAAATAGAAACTTATTGCTAATACTAATTTAGACACAGCCATGTATTGCGCGTGGCCCTTTTAGCTATCTAAATCGATTTACTCTATTTCTTGAAAACAATTTTTTCATTCTCGAGTATGATTTTTATAAGGTCTCCAGCTTCAATTTTCTTTTCGATAATTTGCAGAGCTAACTCATCTAAAATCTCATTTTGGATGATTCGCTTCAGAGGCCTCGCCCCATAAGTTGGATCGTAACCTTTGTTGGTCAGATAAGTCTTAGTTTCGTTAGAAATTCTTAGTTTGATATTTTTTCCCTCCAGGCGCTTTTGGACTAATTTTAATTGGAGATCAACTATTTGCAGCAATATCTTCTTGTTCAAAGGATGGAAAATGATCAAATCATCAATTCTATTCAAAAATTCCGGCTTAAATTGCTCCCTTAAACTTGCTTGAACCTTAGACCTCATCTCATTTTCATTTACTTCACCTATTTTTCTGTCACTTTGAAATCCGAAAGATTCCATTTTGTAAATGATGTGACTACCAACATTGGAAGTCATCACAATAACCGTGTTTTTGAAATTCACTACGCGACCTTTGGAATCAGTGAGTCTGCCGTCATCCAAAATTTGCAAAAGGATATTGAAAACTTGAGGATGAGCTTTTTCAATTTCATCAAACAAAATGACACTATACGGTCTGCGCCTTACAATTTCAGTCAATTGTCCACCCTCTTCATATCCAACATAACCTGGCGGTGAACCTACCATTTTAGCAGTCGAGTGAGCTTCCATATATTCACTCATGTCGAGCCTAATCAAAGATTTAGGATCATTGAAAAGAAATTCGGCCAAAGTTTTTGCAAGCTCCGTTTTCCCTACCCCTGTAGGGCCGAGAAAGATAAATGAACCTATGGGCCTATTTTCCTCCGAAATGCCCGCTCGAGAGCGTCTGATAGCATTAGAGACCGCTTTAATCGCTTCATCCTGCCCAACAACTCTTTCGTTTAATTCTTTTTCCATATATGCCAATTTCTCCAGCTCGCCTTCCAACATCTTAGAAACGGGCACACCAGTCCAACGTGAAACCACCCTGGCTATTTCTTCTTCAGTCACTTCTTCTTTCAGGATCGAATTTTCTTTTTGAATTTTGCTTAATCTTTTTTCATCCTCTTTAATTTTCTTTTCCAAAAGAGGAATCTTGCCATAGCGAATTTCTGCAACCCTATCAAGCTCCCCACTACGTTCAGCTAGTTCTGCTTCTGATTTAAGTTTGTCGATATTTTTCTTATGTTGGCGACTTTGAGTTATCAAGTCTTTTTCTGTTTTCCATTGCAAAGTCAAACTATTGGATTTTTCTTTTAGCTCGGCAAGTTGCTTATTTATTTGTAATATTTTCTTTCTCGATTCTTTAGCTTTATCACGTTGAATGGCCTTTTTTTCTATTTCTAGTTGTCTGATTTTTCTATCCATCTGATCAATCTCGATAGGCATTGAATCTATCTGCATGCGCAGAGCCGATGCAGCCTCATCAATCAAATCCACCGCCTTGTCCGGCAAAAATCTATCACTTATATAACGTGAAGATAATTTTACTGCAGCCTGAAGAGCATCGTCGGTAATTTTGACACCGTGATGAAGTTCATATTTTTCTTTTATTCCTCTTAGAATCGCCAGAGAGTCCGCTATTGATGGCTCATTAACTTGCACAGGCTGAAACCTTCTTTCCAGGGCTGCATCTTTTTCAATATATTTTTGATATTCTTTTGTAGTCGTGGCTCCGATTGCACGCAATTTTCCTCGAGCCAAAGCAGGCTTAAGCATATTGGAAGCATCCAAGGAACCTTCTGTCGCGCCAGCTCCAACCAAAGTGTGAAGCTCGTCAATAAACACAATGTATTTCCCTGCCGCATGTTCAGTTTCTTTCAAAATTGCTTTCAATCTATCTTCAAATTCTCCTCGAAATTTTGCTCCCGCTAAAAGTGCTCCCAAGTCCAAAGAGATAAGTTCCTTGTCTTTTAGTGTTTCAGGCACATCACCGGTAACTATTCGTTGCGCCAATCCTTCAGCGATGGCGGTTTTTCCGGTTCCAGCTTCACCAATCAGCACGGGATTATTTTTTGTCCGCCTACTCAAAACTTGCATAACACGCCGTATTTCCTCATCGCGGCCAATAACAGGATCGAGTTTATCTTTGCGAGCAAGTTCAGTAAGATTTATCGTATAACGTTCAATCACTTGATATTTTCCTTCAGGTTCCGCAGAATCAACTCGCTGTGAACCTCTAAGTTGTGAGAGAATTTGCAAGACAGTATCATAATTTATACTGTTTGATTCAAGCATTTTTTTTGCGCCAGAATTTACAGATAATAGTGATAACAAAAGATGTTCAGTTGAAACAAAATCATCCCCAATATGTTCCATTTCTTTTTCTGCTTGTTCAAGAATTTGAACCAATGAAGGTGTTATGAATATTTGACCCAAAACTCCGCCACTTGATTTAGGATATTTTTCAGTCTCTTTCATTATATCCGTTTTTATTTTCTCAAGGTCAACTCCTATTTTTCGTATAACTGTCGGCACAACTGAGCCATCTTGAGAAACAAGTGAGAAAAGCAAGTGGAAGACATCAACTTGCTGTTGACCAAGAGAAAGAGCCATCTCCTGGGATTTGCGCAGGGCTTCCTGACTTTTTGTAGTGAGTTTATTTATATCCATATTTAAATAGTATAAAGTATAATGTATAAAGTATAAAGTATAGATATAAAGTATAGATAAAAAATACTTAACTAATCTACATGATACATTATACATTCTACAAAATACATAGCACTAAGTTTTAAGTTCTTGCAGTTTTACTGACACTTCATTAAGTTCTCCTCTATGCCAAACTTTTAATATTATCTTATCTCCAACATTATATCTTGTAACAATATCGCCAAGCTGGTTATCTTTTGTTATCCTTTCATTATTGATTTCCAAAATTATATCATTTTCAGCTATGCCAGCCAAGTCCGCCGGCGAACCAGGAATAACAGCTAGATCAGTGACCTTATTTCCGCGAGTCACCAGAACGCCATAATCTACTGGAAGTCCAGCTTGCTGTTTAATAATATTGTCGATTACAACATAACGAACACCCAAATATGGCACGGAAACTTTTACGCCATTTTCAACTTGATCGATAATTCTTTTGACCTGATTTATTGGAAGCGCAAAACCGATATTTTCAGCTCCTTGAGCTCTGGCAACATTTATACCTATAACATCTCCTCTAATATCCAACAATGGTCCTCCTGAATTTCCCAAATTTATAGCAGCGTCAGTTTGTATGATATTAGTCAGTCTTTCAGTGTCGCCAAAATCAGAAACGGCATTAACGTTTCGCTTGAGACCAGAAACAATTCCCCTGCTCACAGAATTAGAAAATTCTCCAAGCGAATCGCCGATGGCAATCACTGTTTGTCCAATTTGCAATGAATCAGAATTTCCAAGTGTTAAAATTGGAAAATTATTACCTTCAATTTTCAAGACTGCCACATCACGCACAGGATCCTTAGCTAAAATTTTGACTAGAAATTGCCTACCATCTTCCATAATTACAGTATAATCCGCCTGCTCATCTTCAACAACATGTTTATTTGTCAAAATGAGTCCATCTGTCGTTATTAAAAATCCACTACCATTGCCAACAATCTGTTTTCGTGAGTCTTGGCCATCAAACTGACTTTTATTTTCAATTTCATCTTCAAAAGGTATTCCAAAAAATTGATCGAGGGGATTACCATTGCTCTGAGTTGAAACATCCTTAGAAATCATAATGCTAACCACAGCAAGAGAAGATTTACTAACCACATCAATCACAGCCGAATCTTCCGAAATTATTTGTTGCCT
>LBTS01000048.1:0-2954 GCA_000992165.1 Candidatus Moranbacteria bacterium GW2011_GWC2_37_8
GGTAATTACAACCTTTATTTTTTTTCTTCTGAAAGCTGGCGCATTATGCATCGGCATCCAAACAACATCTGGATTATCTCTGAATATTTCCCAAGCAAAACGTAGCTGTGTCCAGAAAAATGGAAAAGGAATTTTCTTTATTGCATAATTTGCAAAGTTTGGCGGAGTAAGCCGCGGATTGAAATCGCTTTTATGATAAATACAAAAAGAATCTTCGACGCTTAGCTTACCGAAATTCTTCAACATATTAATCATATAGACTCTCGTCCCATCAATACGGTCACTATCGAGATCAGCGGCATGAATTGCAATTTTCATAGTTCTACTAATTACAAATAAAAGGGTGTTAATACCCCAGGGCAAGCCCTGGACCCAATGGGCTCACGCAGCAAGCTGCGAGGTATTAAACCTTTTGGTATCTTCGCTCGCTCGGAAATGAAAATATTAATTTTCATTTCTCTCACTTTGCTTGATAATAAATATACAAATATACAAACAGGAACGGGATTATACGCAATGCATGGTTCTAAAATTATACAAACATGCTGCTTTGAAAACTTTTTTGCTATCCTGTTTTCATTTTCGGCCAATTGATACGAGAGTATCTCTGAGCTTTTGGATAGTGAGTATTTTATCCAAAAGCGTGCTCGAAAAAGGACTAACGTTAATTAACTGGAACCATATATTGCGCATGATCCACAACTTCATTGTAGCAATTATAATGATAACACTCAAACACAAAAAAACAACGATTTTATTCGTTGTTTTTCAAAGTATATATTGACTGAATCCAAATTAAACGAGCACGCCCAAACTGCGCAGCAGTGTTTCCAATTCAGATCCTTGAATTTTTCTTTGTTGTCCTGATCCCAAAGTTCCTAATTGGATATTCATAATTCTTATACGCTTCAAATCCACTACTTCCCATCCTAATGCGGTGCACATGCGACGGATTTGATGTTTCTTACCCTCTGTTAAAGTAATATTGAAAGTTGTTTCATCTTTTTTCTCAACCAGACATTCTCTGGTTTTGAAATCTTCAAGTTGCACTCCTTGTCTCATCACTTTCAAGAAAATATTTGTAATCGGCTTATTTACAGTCACGACATATTCCTTCTCATGTTCCCTTTCAGGATTCAGAAGTTTGTCAGTGATACGTCCATCATTGGAAAGAATAATAAGTCCTCGGGAATTCTTATCTAATCGTCCAACAGGAAAAACGTCATCTGCCGTGTACGTCACCTCGGCTATGCTACGTTGTCCGTCTTTCGGAGAATGAGTAACTATGCCTCTCGGTTTGTTATAAGCAAAGTAGACGTATTTTTTGGCTTTGTTATAAGCAAAGTAGACGTATTTTTTGGCGACATTGGCAACCTTCATATTCACAGCCACAACATCCTTTTCCTCAACTTTGTCCCCAATCTTAGCTTTCTTGCCATTAATAGTGACCACACCCTTTTCAATAAGAGCATCGGCTTCCCTGCGTGAACTATAATTATTCAGCGCCAAATAGCGATTTATTCGCATCGGATAAGATATTTCACTTGATTGTGATTGATTTTTCATTAAATTCTATAATTAGATTATGTGAAAGCATAACCTAATTAGGCTATTTTAGCAAGCTTTAAATATGTATAACATCTACTTCTGAGCTAAAGTCTCCAAGGGCAGTCTACCGCTTTGCCTGCTGTCGTCAGGGAAAACCCAGGTAGGATAACCGTCAATCTTGGCATCTCTGCACTTTTGAACCTGACCCTTTCCATCCGGAGTAGAACACTCAACATATGGAAGAAGCTTCTTTGAATCGCCAAATTCTTCTTTCTGTGCGTTGCAATGAGAGCACCATGAAGCTCCATAAAAAATTGCGCCCTTATCCTTCAAGCATTGCGCGAAAGAATCCAAATTTCCAGCAGATTGATTTGTAGGTGCCTGCCCTTTTTTAGGAATAAAAAATGAACCAACAACCAGAATCACAAACGCGATAATAACAATACCTATGATGGAATTCTTTGATGTCTTTGTTGATTTTTTTTGCATAAAAATAATATTAAATATATATCAAAACAATATTACAACTCAAGGAATTCAGTATTACACAGAGCATTAGCTGTAGTCTGTTACTAGTTACTAGTTACTAGTTACTAGTTACTAGTTACTAGTTACTAGTTACTAGTTACATGTTTTTATCTGTAACCCATTCTTTCCAAAATAATTTTAAACCAGTCGGTATATGTGCGAGGATTAATTTTGATATCATTAGCTAAATCTTCAATAGTCATCCACCTGGCCTCCTTGGATTCCTTTGGATTAAGCGTCACTTCCCCATCATATTTGCCAATGAGCACAGTGTCGTAAACTTGTTCAGTGAGTCCTGCGTCCGTGTGAATCTTATATGCAAAACTGAAACGCTTTTCCAAATCAGCTTCGATTCCCAAATCTTCTTTAAGTTTTCTCTTAGCAGTCACTAACAACTTCTCACCTGAAATGCAATGAGAAGAATAAGTATTTGACCAAAGTCCAACCGAATGAGGTTGACTATCAGATCTCTTCTGAACCAAATGCTCACCCTTACTGTTATAGATAAAGATTGAAAAAGTTTTATGCATAAGACCTTCCTTATGAGCGCGAAGCTTATCATAAGTTCCCATCTCCTTTCCTTTCTTATCGCAAAGCACTACAAAAGAGCGAAGCAGCGGACTTTCGTCAAAAACAATTTTTTGATTGAAATATTTATTATTAATAAGCATTCCAAAAATTTTAAGCAGCATCGGCGAAGGATCTGAAAGATATGATTCGAAGAAATTCTTGTGCATGCCATAGCTTTTGGCTGCAATCTGAATTGCTTCCTTATTCACATCGCTTTCAGAGATAAGTTTCGTGACTTTATTTTGCCAAACTTTTCCCTTGGTGATTTCACTATTTTCCAGCGCTTCTTTGATTTCAGTTTCTTCAAT
>LBTS01000048.1:3044-5415 GCA_000992165.1 Candidatus Moranbacteria bacterium GW2011_GWC2_37_8
TCAGCCGGAATCGCTTTTAGATAATCATTAATAATTTCAAAATTTCCGCTCGAAAGAGCAAAGCCAATAAGTGGCGCATAGTCATAGACCAAATTCAAACTATTGTTTCGATCAACATAATTAATCTGCCAATCGAAAAGCACATCCGCCTGGGAAAGATTATGGATGTTTAATTTTGTCTTTTCAATCCAGAAACCATAAGAAAGTTTAGCAACCATTTCGCTGAGCAAAGTTCTAAGCTTATCAGCATAGCGAAGTTCCTTTTGCGTATATGCGTCCATCAAATCATGGATACAAGAAAGCATCAAATCATGCTGCAAAACAGCGCCCGTGACATTTTCTTCTTTGTCCCAAGTTTCTTGCTTCTTATCGAGAATATATTTTGTTTTATACGCCCAGAGCATGACAATTTCAATCGCAATGGCCACCTCCATATAATCTTCCCAATTTTCAAATGGACCACTGACAAAACCCGCATGAAATTGAACTCCATTAAGATGGATTGGTTTTTTCGTATAGTCCTCCCTTATTGATGCATATTGTGGATATTGTTCACAAAATTTGCTAAAATATTCATTCAGCTTTTTTGAAATGTCCTTGGCGGAAGAATGATAAGTTTTCGAATTCATATGGTTTTTTGTATTGACTTAGGAAAGGAATTCTTTGTAGCGGTAGAAAGGATTTGAACCTCCAATTCAGCCAAATGAACGACTGCGTTTTACCAATTAGACTACACCGCTTTGCGCTTTTGCTATATTAGCAGCATTTCAAGGAAACGACAAGGCAATGAGTTTTGTAACAATACTTTTTATGATAAGCAAAACACTTGACAAAAAGTCATTTATCAGCTTTAATTGAATGTGCTTCGCACGCCGTGACACTTATCGTTATTTTAACAACAGGGAGACATTAGATGAGTATTGTAGCAACTGTTATCGGATTGGCAAACAGAGACAAACACACTCGGATAAAAGAAATGGCTAAAACCCTATTACAAGTGTATCTGGATACATCTGAATCTGATACACCTCTCCAGCAGATTTTCCGTATCTGTTAGTGCAGATGTTAAGCTTATCACTGATATCAATGAAGCAGTAGCCTCAACAATGTTAGCTTCTACTGTTTCTACGGATGCATGCACCGAGCAACAGAAAACGATTGCTGAAGAAGCATTGCAATCATCGTCTCCTGTTTATGCAGACGAAGCGAACGAAAACATTACAAGGCAACCCAAAAGACGCAGGAAGAGGAAAATTGAGCAAGCTAAACCTCTTCAGGATGAGGTAACTGCCGCAACTTTGCCTGCCGAAGAAGTGTCAACTCAAAATGAGATCATCGAAACAGTAGTGGTGGTGGAAATTCAGGCGCAAGAAAAAGGTACCAACGATTCCATTGCAGCTGCAAATGAAGATGCTCAGACTGCTGATGTCACGTCATCAAAGACCTCTGAAAAAACCAGGAGGGGGAGAAAACCAGGGAAAAAAGTTATCAAAACCTCGGAGGATAAGATGGTTGTCGAAAGGATTCAGATTATTCCAGCTATCTGCTCATCTCTTGAGAAAATTCACAAATCCGGGAAGTTTATCTGGTTTGTGAACGAAGCAGAGCGGGAAATATCACGAAGAATTCTTCTCGAAGAATCTCCGTCATGGAAAGATGAACGGGTCACTCTGCAAAAGTTCAAGTTGTTGCCACAAGGCGGCTACGTGTGCGAAAACGGAAACATCTTTCAGGACAAGTGTGTACCTGGAAGAAACGGCATCCTACTGACTCTCGAGAAGCAAAGTCTCCTCGAAGAAATCGGCGTCCACGGTGTGTTCGCATTTTTCCAGCAGTAGAACCATCAGGGGCTCGCTGACAATCGTCAGCGAGCCCGCTTTTTTTTATTAGAACGGGGGTTGATTTGTTATTATACTTTTGATATACTTATTCTTGTTCAGCATTTATTGTATTTATACTTGTATTTATACATCATACAAAATACCTTATGTCTCGCCCGAGGTGATGCCAGCATGACTCACCGAGGCGGATAAGGCAGCGGGTTCTGGCTTTGACAATTATGAAAAGTTTTGTTACATATCTATTATTGAGTGGAAAAGATAATAAGACCTATCTAGGTTCTACTGATGATATCGAGCGAAGAGTAAAAGAACATAACAACGGAAAAACTTCTTCGACAAAAAATCGTAGACCATTGAAGCTTATATATCAAGAAGAGTTTGAGACCTTAATAGAAGCGAGAAAAAGAGAAAGATTCTTAAAGACAAGAACTGGAAGAAAAGAATTGAAAAATATTTTTGAAAAATTAGATATTGGGGTGTAGCCAAGCGGTAAGGCAGCGGTTTCTGGTACCGCGATGCGGGGGTTCGAA
>LBTS01000048.1:5444-8247 GCA_000992165.1 Candidatus Moranbacteria bacterium GW2011_GWC2_37_8
TATTGAGTGAGGGATTCGAACGGGCAGAAGTGAAACAAGATAACATTCAGCAGAATGTTATCGCAGGAGAACGTCGATGGATGCGAGGAATACGAGCATCCAGCGCTGCCGCGGACAAGGAGTGAACGAGTGTCGACGAGAGAGCGACGCGACGCTTTGCATCACCTATAAATACAACTGATATATTTTTTAGTGTTAAAAAGGTACCTGACCCCTTTATTATATTCTTTATTATATCTATTTACTTAATTCACAAAATGGAACTGCGGCAACTCCAGTAACTAAATTAAAATCAACTTGCGCCCTTTTTAGCAAAGGAAAATGTTCACTGACTTGTAATATTGCCACTTCCCCATCTTCTATAGCCACACAATGCAAAAGCAACACACGATCAAATGAGCATCTATTTTCATCTTTAATATAATCCTTCAAGCTTGAAATTTTTATCAATCCTTCCGTGGTTTGATTTGGAAAAATAATAATTGTTCTATTTTTTCCATATCCATCACCTTTTTTTACATATTTTTTATAGGTAGATAAAATTTCCTCCAAGGGATTACCTTTAACTATTTGTGGAATAATTTTAGACTCTACTTGTATTTTAGTTACTCCATCTGTAATATATCCATCGTTTGGCTCAGGCATTCCTGAATCATAGCAAACCCTCCAACTTTCATTCGAGCTTAGATGATTATATATATTTGCCAGAATTATCAAGCCAAACAATTCGCGCTTACTTAAACAAATATTAGATGATATAGAAGTACTATCCTCCATCCAACCTCCGATTGAAATATTTTTAGAGAGATATTTTTTCCAAATATCTCTAGGGCTTCCCTCTAAATTTATCATAGGTATCCGCATCTTAAAAAATCTACTACTTTTCAAATAATTATTTCACATAAAACAGTTTAATTATAACAGAAAATAAAGGTTTGCATAGAATAATAAGCAATAAGATTCGACGATACAAATTCCAACTTCGTCCCATAATCTAAACATATAAACTTCGTTTTTGTTTAAGCGATTTTTTAGTATAAGAAATACATCTTCTTATTGATCTGAATAATTTTTTTCTTCAATTAGTACAAATTAAACATAAGGGCTGATTTCTTTTCAGTTCCTTCCCACAAACCAACAGATTGCAACAAACGAGGCTCAACAAAGCCTCTTCTGCTTATAATCTTAAATTCCCTCAAAATCATTGACTTTTGATGCATTTTGCAGTATTCTTCTATATCAAACAACGGCAAGGGCGCCTGTTTGGGCTCTTTAAAAAATTACACAATCAACCAAGGGAGGAATTATCATGTCTAAGACAAGTTTCCTACAACTCGGAGAAGACAAGAAAGGGTTTGAGATCGTTGCTGGTAGTGGGCTTATTGGCCTTCCTGATAACGTATCGGGAGAAATGCTGTGGAACCTCTGGGACATCGGAACCAAATTCGGTCAAGAAATTCACAAGGGTCTCGGTTTCAAAGCCGAGCCCCTTGTGCTGGAACTTTACGACTTCCGCAACAACGGCGCAGGCGGAAAAGCTGGCTTCACGGTCGGAAAAGTCAGGGGAACCTGCCTGATGAACGAGGGCATATTCATGTTCGATCTCAAAAACGGCATGAGTGTCATCTGGGACAAGGGACTCAAGGCCAAAGACATTTCCGATGTAATAAAAGAAATCGATGAGTACTCAATTTCCTGCGGATACATAGAAAACGGCATCCGGATTGCACTTTTCAATCCAAGCAAGGGTTCAGATGGAAAGATGTCAGTTGAGCATGTCTTCGCTGAAAGTGCCATCATGATGGTCTTACCTGGCGATCTCGAAGGCACATTGGAAGGATTCGATCATCCTGAACTTCTGGTCGCCATCGAAATGGGCGCACTCAAACTTCTCTGCTTAGCAACCGAGAAAGACGCAATCGTCGCGAGCATGGAAGCAAAGATCTTGAAGCTGAAAGAAATGGGCATAAGTCCGGAAAAAGTAGCAAACATGGAGGCGGAAGAGATAATCGAACTTCGCGAGCTGCTTAAACTCATCTAGATCAATCACTCGAAAGATAAGGAGGAAATCTGTATGTCAAGATTTATGAGTCCCGAGGCAGTAAATAATTTGTTCGCTTTGGGCAGAAATAATTACAGACCCGCCCAAATCATGCGAACAAAAAATGCCATCAATGCCGAAATGAGGGCAGCAATGGCGTTCAGCGAAAGAACGGGCATGATCGACTTTGCCAGAATTCAGGTAATCGTCGCACTGAAGCTCAAGCTTGACCGCCTCTATGCCGAATGAGGCATGGGCTTCATCTGCTAACCAGCCTTCGGGCTACTACCACGCACCACCAAAGGAGAAACATCATGGCGACAAACGACGTAACTTTTAGGCCGAAATCATCCTGGCAGAAACCCGACTGCATCAACAACAGCGCCGAACACCAGTGCCACAACGAATCGACCCTCGAAGCAGTTCTCGGGAATTCACTGGTGCGCTGCTGCGACGACGAGGTGTGCAAAGCCCGGGCTGCGGAAATCGCAAGACTAACTGAAACTGCCGTTTAAACAAAACGGCGCACAAAACCAATGGGGTCATCGAGAAATCGGTGACCTCGTTTTATTTCCCAATCAAAACCTCAATTTGACTAACCTTACCTTGAATAATTTCGATTCTCCAAACAAAAAAATGCCACCCATTAATGGATGGCATTTTTTGTTACGTAGCATGCTGCGTAACATACTAAACCTTTAAGTATCTCCTAATTGCAATTACACCGCTTATTGTTCCAAGGAAAATTCCAGAAAGCAAAAG
>LBTS01000048.1:8270-8598 GCA_000992165.1 Candidatus Moranbacteria bacterium GW2011_GWC2_37_8
TGCAATACTGCCTTCAGTAATCGGGGCCAAGAATTTTGAAGTGATGAAGAGTGCAAGCATAACTACGAAAGCTGAAACTACTCCATAAAAAATTCCTTCGAAAACAAATGGCATTCTGATGTAGATATTTGATGCTCCAACAAGGCGCATGATTTCAAATTCTTGCTTGTGTGCATACATCGTCAGACGAATAGCATTGAAAGTGATCAGGATTCCAATAAAAACAAAAACTATTCCTAGGGTCAATCCGACTTGCTCAACGATTTTCATAATTCCCGTAAGTCTTTCGATGGCTACTTGATTTTCCTCAAAATCAATTCGTCCAATA